>DAITAO010000077.1:0-15306 GCA_036824245.1 Gaiellaceae bacterium
CCTCCGCACGCCTCGATGATGGCCTCGAGCGACCAGGGGCGGTCGGGATCCTCGAAGCCGAGCAGCTTCGACGGCCGCAGGATCTGACAGCCGTAGAAGGGCGCGACCCGCAGGCCTTTCAGCCCCTTGTGAGCCGCCTGCTTGAGCTGCTCGTAGCCGTTTCCCTCGGCGATCAGCCACAGGAAGTGCTTGACGTCGACACCGCCCGAGTACGGCGGCACCCCGACGGCGCGCAGGTTCGTGTTGACGCGTTCGCGTAGCTCATCGTCGTTCTTGAGCATCAGGTCGGCTTGGCGCAGATTGAGGGTGCACACGTTGCAGACGGTCATCAGCGTGTCCGCCCCGGTCTCCTCGGCGTACGCAAGGATGCGTGCGTTCAGGTGCAGGTAGTAGTCGGGCTCGGCCTCGTGGATGTCGCCCGCGCCGCAGCACGTCACCGTCTCCAGGTCGACGAGCTCGAGGCCGACCTTCGGAGCCAGCGCCCGTGTCGACGTGTCGAGCTCCTTGGCGGACAGCGAGGCGAGGCAGCCTTTGTAGTAGGCGACGCGTTCCATCAGTGGCCGGCCGCCGGCGGCTCCTCGCCGGGTGTGATCTCGGGGATGTCACGCCTGGCGCCGCCGGCCTCGGTGTGCTCGATGCGTGCGAGCGCGCGCTCGCCCTGGACGTGGCCGAGCGCGCCGTCACGGCCCTGCTGCTTGACGAGGTTGTAGAGCGCCCGTGCCTCGCCGACCTCCTCGGCGACGTGCGGTGGGAACGGCGGCGGCACCTTGCCGTGCTTCAGGAGCCCCATCGCGAACTTGATCTCCCTGATGGCCGACACGATCCCCTGAGTCTTCGGCACGAGCTCGGTCTCGCGCAGCCAGCCGGTCGTCTTCGCGGAGGTGACGAACCACTTCGCGTGCTTGGCACCCATGTCGTGGTCGACGCCGTGCTTGATCGACTCCGCCCCCAGCTTGGCGATCGCGTCGCGCGGGTCGACGCCCTTGGGACAGCGTTCGTTGCAGAAATAGCAGCGCGTGCAATCCCAGATGCCGTGCTCCTCGTTGTACTCGTTGAGTCGCTCGATCTCGGAATGGTCGCGCGGGTCGCCCACGAAGCGCATCCCCTTGGCCAGCGCCGCCGGCCCCAGGAACTCGGGATCGGACTCCATCGAGTTGCATTCGGAGACGCAGCACCCGCACTGGATGCAGAGCGCTTCCTTGTGGACCACGTTCATCTGCTCCTGCGAGACCTGCCACTCCTTCTCCGGCGGCTCCTCGTAGCCGGGCTGCAGCCACGGCTTCATGGCGCGGATCTTGTCCCAGAACGGCCCCATGTCCACGACGAGGTCCTTGACGATCGGGAGGTTGCCCATCGCCGAGATGACGGGGACGTGCCCCGCTTCGACGATCGGCTTCATGCGCTCCTTGCAGGCGAGCACGGCACCGCCGTCCATGCGCATGCCGCAGGAGCCGCAGATCATCATCCGGCAGCTCTTGCGGTAGGCGAGCGTGCCGTCGACGCGGTCCTTGATGATGTCGAGCACGTCGAGCAGGCAGGCCCACTCCGGGGCGTCGACCTCGTAGGTCTTGAGCTCGCGCTCGCCCGTGCGGGAGTCGAAGCGCCAGATCTTGAGCGCCACGTCCATGGTTGCCACGGGGGCGCGAGCTGTCGCGTCGGCTGCCATCAGTAGGTGCGCTCCTGCGGTTGCCATTTCGTGACGGTTACCGGCTTCCAGTCGAGCTGCGCCCGGCCGAACGGGTCGAGCGTCGTGATCGTATGCCGCATGTAGCTCTCGTCGTCGCGCTCGGGGTAGTCGTATGGACGCGCGTGGGCGCCGCGACTCTCCTTCCGCCCGAGACCCGACACGATCATGCAGTCGGCGAGCTCGAGCAAGAAGCCGAGCTCGAGCGCCTGCGTCACGTCGTTGTTGAAGAGCGTCCCCTTGTCGTCGACGGTCACCCGCTCGTAGCGCTCCCGCAGGCGCTCGACGATGCGACCCTGCTCCTCCATCTGGCTCTCGCGCCGGAAGACGCCGAAGTTCTCGTGCATCGTCTCGGCGAGCTCGTCGCGAATCTGCCACGGCCGCTCGCCCTCTGTGCGGTCGAGCAGCTCCTTGAGCTCACGCTCCGAGTCGGTCTCAACGGACGGGGGTACCGCCACCGTTGTGTGCGTGAGCGCCCAGTCGGCCGCGTGGCGGCCGGCTCGCTTGCCGTAGGTGATGGTCTCCATCAGTGCGTTGCCGCCCAGGCGGTTGGCGCCGTGCACGGAGACGCAGGCAACCTCGCCCGCAGCGTAGAGGCCCTCGAGCGCTGTCCGGCCCCACAGGTCGGTGTCCACGCCGCCCATGTGGTAGTGGGCGCCCGGCCGCACGGGGATCGGCTCGTGGATCGGGTCGATCCCCGCGAAGACCATGGACAGCTCGCGGGTGCCGGGCAGCCGCTCGATGATCCTTTCTGCGCCGAGATGGCGTAGGTCGAGCAGCACGTTGCCGTCGACGCCGCGGCCCTCGTCGATCTCGGTCTGCTCGGCGCGCGAGATGACGTCGCGGCTCGCGAGCTCCATCGCGTTCGGCGCGTAACGCTTTAGGAAGCGCTCGTTCTCGGCGTTGAGCAGGTAGGCGCCTTCACCGCGGCACCCCTCGGTGATCAGCACGCCCGTCGGCGCCAGCGTCGTGGGGTGGAATTGCATCATCTCCATGTCCTTGAGCGCGACGCCGGCGCGCAGGGCGAGCGCCATGCCGTCGCCGGTGCATGCATAGGCGTTCGTGGTTCCCGCGTAGAGGCGGCCGGCCCCTCCGGTGGCGAGGATGGTCGTCTTGGCGCCGATCGTCTTCAGGCCGCCGTTCATGATGTCCCAGCAGACGACGCCCTGGCAGCGGTCATCGTCGAGGACCAGCTTCCAGGCGAAGTACTCCTCGTACGCAGGGATTTCGCGCCGCATGACCTGCTCGTAGAGGACATGGACGAGCACGTGCCCGGTGATGTCCGCTGCATAGGCGGTGCGAGGCTCGCCGGCCGCGCCGAAGGGGCGCTGGGCGATGCGCCCGTCCGGTGTGCGTGAGAACACGGCGCCCCAGCGCTCCAGCTGGTAGACGTCCTCTGGCGCCTCGTCGCAGAGCACCTCGATGGCGTCCTGGTCGCCCAGATAGTCGGAGCCCTTGACCGTGTCGTAGGCGTGCTTCTCGGGGTCGTCCTCGGAGGCGTTGCCGAGCGCTGCGTTGATGCCGCCTTCGGCTGCGCCGGAGTGGCTGCGAACGGGGTGGATCTTCGAGATCAGCGCGACGTCGGCCCCCGTATCGTGTGCCTCGATAGCGGCCCGCATGCCTGCGCAACCGGCGCCGACGACGAGGACGTCGTGGATTGCTTCCACCTCGCTGAGACGCTACACAATGGGCTTCGGCGACGGCCTCGTTACAGAAGGAGCGAGAGTGACCGAGATCACGGGCGCGACCGCGGAGCAGGAGGCGATGCTGCGCGAGATCCTGGCCGGCCTGCCCGGCGATCACCTCGACCGCATCGCCGTGGAGATGCCCGCCGCTGAATGGGGCGCCGCGTCCGGCGACGTCGCCTTACGGGTCGACTACCCCGAAGCGGTCCGAGGCCGCGGGAACTGGGAAGGCGGGCTCGTGGTCGGTGCGTTCCACGACCTTTCCGAGGAGCGAGGCCTGCCGCGCGTTGTCGCGCTCCTCTCTCCTCAAGTGGGCGTCGGGCTCGACCGCATGCGGCGACCGGGCCTTCACCCATCGCACGAGCGCGACTCCGTTGTGCTCGAGGCGATCATCCGACGCGCCGCCGGCATTGAGCTGGAAAAGCTCGAGATCCTGAAGCCATACGGGTACGCCGCGGCAACCAGAATCCGACCGGCCGAGCCGCACGGCTTCCTCCGCCATAGGCTGACGTTCTTCCTGCACGGCACCACGCATCACATGGGCCTTTGGGACGGGCTGTACCTCGAAGTGGTCGACGCCGGAGCCGAGCCGATCTACTTCACCGGCGTTTCGAGGGGGATCGGCGGCGGCACTTATGTCAGGCCTGACTTCGCCTGCTGCGTGCGTCAGCGCGGCCCGCGTCTCGCGCATCCGGCACCGCCGTGTCCGGTGTTCGGTGACCCGGCCGCCTAGACGGCGCAGAGAACCTGCAGGTTGACGGACGTCGCCTGGGTTTCGCTGCCGTTGACCACGTAGACCGAATACGTCTGTGGGTCGCTGAGCCGCGAGTCCGTGGCCGTGACGGTGCCCGGCGAGCTGAAGCCGCCGCTGACGGCGCGGCCTCGCAGGCAGTTGATAGAGATGTCCCTCTCATCGTCGGCAGCCAGGGCGAAGTCGGCCGTCCTGAAAGACAGGGTCTTCATCATTGTGCTCGCCGGTCCCGGCATCGCCGCCACTTGCTTGGCGGTCTTGCCTTGAAGCTTGCCGGCGTTCTTCGCGAACAGGGCTTGCTTCACCGGAGGCGCGGCCGCGATCGCCGTCCCGGTCAGTGCGACGAAGAGCGCGAGCAGCGCAACCGCCATGCTCGGGCTCGGTCGTAGCTTTTTCAACATCGGATGACCCCTTTCGCGCCGCCGCGCCGCTTCCCTACCGCCACGCGCGAGCGCACGTCGCTTGCTCTCTCAGCGTAGTGGAGCTCTGCTTAGACGCCAGGGCCGGCGGCCGCCACCTCGGGCGGCGCGTCGAAGCGCGCGAAGTTGTCGCGGAACATCCGCGCCAGCTCGCGGGACTTGCGGTCGTACGCCTCGGGATCCCGCCAGGTCGAGCGGGGGTCGAGCAGCCGTGCCTCGACGCCCGGCACCTGGACCGGCACCTCGAGGCCGAAGACCGGGTCGGTCCGGTACTCGACGCGGTCCAATGCCCCGCTCAGCGCGGCGTCCAGCAGCGCGCGCGTGGCCGCGATCGGCATGCGCCTGCCCTCGCCGTACGGACCGCCCGTCCAGCCCGTATTGACAAGCCAGATGTTGACGTGCGGGTGCTCCTCGAGCTTCCGGCCGAGCAGGCCGGAGTACACGGTCGGCGGCTGCGGCAGGAAGGGGGCGCCGAAGCAGGCCGAGAAGGTGGGCTGCGGCTCCCGTACGCCGATCTCGGTGCCGGCGAGCTTCGCCGTGAAGCCGGACAGGAAGTAGAACAGAGCCTGGTTGCGCGACAGGCGCGCGATCGGCGGGAGGATGCCGAAGGCGTCCGCGGTGAGGAAGATGACCGAGCTCGGGTGCCCGGCGCGCTTGGCCGCCAGGGCGTTCGCGATCTGTTCGAGCTTGTAGGCGGCGCGCGTGTTTTCGGTCTTCGAGTCGTCGTTGAGATCGAGCACGCCGCGCTCGTCGATGACGACGTTCTCCAGCACCGTCGCCCAGCTCCGGGTCGTGCGGTAGATCTCAGGCTCGGCCTCTTCTGACAGGCGGATCACCTTGGCGTAGCAGCCGTCCTCGATGTTGAAGACGCCGGACTCGGCCCAGCCGTGCTCGTCGTCTCCGATCAGGTGACGTTTGGGGTCGGCGGAGAGAGTCGTCTTGCCAGTGCCCGAGAGGCCGAAGTAGACCGCTACGTTCCCCTCGTCGTCGACGTTCGCGGAGGCGTGCATCGGGAAGACGCGCCTCAGTGGCAGGCGATCGTTCATGATCGTGAAGATCGACTTCTTGATCTCGCCCGCGTACTCGGTGCCGCCGATCAGCACCTCGCAGCGCGACGGGTGAAGCACCACGAAGGTCTCGCTGCGCGTCCCGTCCTCCTCGGGATCGGCCTCGACGGGCGGCGCGTGCAGCACGATCGCCTGAGGCTCGTGCTCGGCCAGCTCCGGCTCGGTCGGCTCGATGAAGAGCGTCTTTGCGAAGAGCGCGTGCCAGGGGCTGTCCGTGACGACGCGCACGCAGAGCCGGTGAGCCGGATCGGCTCCCGCGAACGCGTCCACGACGTAGAGATCTCGTCCTTCGAGGTACGAGACCAGTTTCTCCCGCAGCCCTTCGAAGTGGTCCTCGGAGATTTCGGCGTTGATGTCGCTCCACCAGATGCGCTCTTCCGAGTCCGGCTCTCGCACCAGGAATTTGTCCTTGGGCGAGCGTCCTGTGTGGCGGCCGGTGTCGACGACGAGCGGACCGCCCTCGGCGAGCCGTCCCTCCCCGCGGATCAGCGTGTGCTCGTAGAGCATGGCCGTGGTGGGCTGCCAGTGCACGCGCCCGGCGGGCGTGATCCCGTGCTCTTCGAGCCCGACGTGGGCCTGTGGTTCGAGCGTGGTGGCCACCCACCCTCTCCTTCCGGATAGTGCGAAGCCGAAACGGTGAGCCGCCCGAGCGGCGCCCGGGCAGGGGCATATGGTACGCAGCGGGGCGCCGCCAAGCGCCGGAACCGTGCGCACAGCCTGCTTCATACCTGACAACGCGCGGAACGTCCCTCGAACGGCGTGTCGAGACAGCGCCTTTCCGTCCACACCCGTCCCCTCGAGCCAGACATCAGGGACAGCCCCTGATGTGTTGCGAAAGTGCGTCGAGTTTGTGCCGTCTGCCGCGCGGGGGCGCGGGGGCGCGGCTAGGCGTAGCCGAGCTCGCGTAGGAGGTCGCCCGCTTCGGCCTCGACGTCGGCCAGTTGGCCGGGCGTGAGGTCTCGGCGGTAACGGCCGATGGAGCCGCTGTGCGCCTCGGCGAGCGAGGCCACGAGCGGCTCGACAGGCGCCCCCAGGTAGCGGGCCAGCGCGGCGGCTGTTGCCTCCGGGTCGGCCGCCATCGCCTCGTAGCGAACCTCGTGCACGGCGACACCCGACCCGCGCACCGACTCGACGTACGCGCGCCAGACCCACGCGGCCCGACGGGCCTCGCTCGTCGTGCGGAACTCCTCGCGCCGGCCCTCGGCTACCCAGAAGCGCGGGTGCGCGCCGTACGGAATCCCCGCGTCGTCGGCGTCGGACCGCTCAGCAAGCCACCCCTTCTCGAGCAGAGAGCAGACCACATCGCGTCCATCACGCAAGGCGTGCACGAGGCGCGCCCGCGGGAAACCGGCGACGAGCGCACGCGTCAGGAACGCCGACTCGGGCGTCTGCTCGACGCCGCGCAGCCCGCGCACGAGGCCGAGCGTCCGCGTGACGCCGAGGAGACGACGGACGCGGCGACCCGCCTGCTCCGGCGGGAGCCCAGCGAGCTCGGGAACCGCCGCCTTGAGTGCCGCCACCTCGCCGAGGTCGACGAAGCCGGGCACGCTGCCGATCGCTCCGGCGAGGAAGGTCGTGCCGGAGCGCGGGCTACCGAGCACGAAGACGAGTCGCCCATCGACCGAGCCGAGCGCCTGCCGCAGCGGTCGCGGGCGCGCCAGCCGCTTTGCCGACTTCAGGTGGAGGACCGCGCTGTGCGGCAGCCCCACCTAACCGACCGTGCTGTCGCGCGTGCCGAAAAACGGGAAGAACGGCATGGCGCTCATCGTCGACGCGACCATGCCCGCGAGTCTAACTCGGGACACGTGGCTCCCTTCCACCGGATCCCCGTGCCTGGTCAACGCGCGCCCCGCGCCTGGATCCGGTAGACGATCCCGCGTCCGTGGTCGGCGACCAGCAGCGCTCCGTCCCGGTCGACAGTCACCGCAAGCGGGTGATCGAAGCCCACCGCGAAAGGCGCGACGCGAGCCTTGCGAGGATCACCGCCTGGATCGAGAACGACCCGCTCCACGCGCCGCCCGTGCCGGCGGCTCAGGTATTCGCCCCACAGGGCCACGAAGACGTTGCCCTTGTACTGCGCGCCGAAGGAGTCCCCGCGGTAGACGACCAGGCCGTCCGCAGACGAGTGAGGTTCCAGGAAAGCGAGCGGTGCCGTGACGCCGCGGCAGCGCCCGACGAGGCGGCGCAGGCGCGCGTTCGACCAGCAACGCGGCCAGCCGAAGAAGCGGCCGGGTCGAATCTCGACGAGCGTCTCCGCCGGCGAGGTGGCTTTGTCCAGGCCGTTGTCGGTCGCGTAGAGCCGACCCGTGGCGGAGTCGACGTTCAGACCGAACGGGTTTCGCAGGCCGCGCGCCACCACGCGCAGGTCACTACCGTCGCGCGCCACCGACAGCACAGCGGCACTCAGGCGACTGCGCTCCCGGCACGCATCACAGGTCGAGCCGTTGCCGAAGTAGAGGCGGCCGTCGGACCCGACCACGACGTTGTCTTGCTGGTGGAGCCCGTACGGCAGACCGCGCCGAATGGCCGTACGACGTCCGCCCCGCACTCGCCAGAGTGCGCCCTGGGCCGATACGTAGAGAGAGCCGGCGTGCCAGGCGAGACCCAGCGGCGTGCGGAAGCCGCCTGTCTCGAGCCGCGGGCGGCGTGAACCGGGAGCGACCGAGACGACGCGCCCGTCCTCCTGGGTCAGGTAGAGGCGACCGCCCGGGCTGAAGGCCATGGCGGTCGGACGCTTCAGTCCGGTGGCGTACATCTCAGCGCGAAAGCCGGCCGGAACGCGGATACCGGTCGCCGGTGCGAGGCGGGGCGAGTCCGGGGCACGCGCGGCACCGCCGCCGAGCTCCGCCCCCAGCGCAGCTAGGAGCACGACGACGACTGCGGCAGCGAAACCGGCCCGTTTCACGGCGCGCATCCTCGCAGGCGAAGGCCCGCGCGCAGCGAATCGGGTCGCATGGAGGCACGCCCGGCAATCGACCGTTTCCTGCGGGCTGCGCCCCTCGCCGAATCGACCCGCCGTGCCTACCGGGTCGACCTCGACGAATTCGCCGCCTGGCTCCGCAGGCGCGGCGCAACCCTTGCCGACATTGACGGCGCCCTGCTAGCGGCGTACACGGCCGAGCTCGGTGCCGCGCGACCCGGTCGACGGCCACGGCGGCTTGCACCGGCAACGATCGCGCGCAAGCTCTCCGCGGTGCGGGCGCTACTCCGCTTCGCAATCGGGCCCGCGCACGTTCCGAGCGCGTCCTTCGCGCCACGGCGAGGCCGCAGGCTGCCGGACGCGCCGAAGGCGACCGAGGTGGAGGCCATCCTCGACCGGTTCAGGCCGACGGCGCCCCTCTCGCTCCGCAACCGCGCACTGCTCGAGCTCGTCTACTCGGCAGGACTGCGCAGTCGCGAGGCCGTCGACCTGAACCTGGCCGACGTCGACTTCGAGCAGGAGGCACTCCACGTGCGTGGCAAGGGTGGCAAGGAGCGCTTCGTGCCGCTCGGAGAGGAGGCGGCGCACTGGCTGTCCCGCTACCTCCACGAGGCCCGGCCGTCGCTGGCCCGCGGTGCCGAGGACGCGCTCTTTCTCTCCACAAGGGGCCGCCGGCTCGACACGAGCACGCTCCGTCGCCTGCTTCCCCACCCGCACCGGCTGCGACATGCGTTTGCCACGCACCTCCTCGAGGGCGGCGCCGACCTGCGCGTCATCCAGGAGCTGCTCGGCCACAGCTCTCTCTCGACGACTCAGGTCTACAGCCACGTGGACGCACGCCGGCTTCGCCGCGTCCACGACCGATCACACCCGCGCTCCTAGGCTAGCGCTCCGCCCCTCGCAGAAAATCACCGACCACCTCGACGTAGCGCTCGGTCTCCTCGAGCACCGGCGTATGCGAGCTGTGCTCGAAGACGACGAGCCGCGCGCCCGGGATGCCCCGCACGAGGACGTCGGCGATCGCCGGTGTGCACAGGTCGTAACTGCCGCGAATGACCAGCGTGGGAACCTCGATCTCACGCAGCCGCTCGCTGACGTCCCAGCCGCTCAGCACGCCCGTCATCGTCCATTCGTTGCGGCCCCACATCGCACGGTAGACGTCCGGAGCGCGCTCGGCCTTCATGCGCTCGATCTCCGGCGGCTCCTTGCCTCCACGGTAGAAATGACGCGCGGAGAACACTTCCTCGGCGCGCTCGTACTCGGGATCGTCCACGGTGCCTGCCGACTGGTGGCGGTCGAGGACCGCCACGACGTCGGGCGGCAATTCGTCCCGCAAACGCCGCGCCTCCCGCTCCCAGTGCGCCGCACTCGCGAGCGTCGAGCTGAGCACCAGGCTCCTCAGGTCGCCGCCCCCGAACAGCACGTGGTCGAGCGCCAGCATGCCGCCCCACGACGTCCCCAGCAGATGCACCCGCTCGAGCCCGAGGTGAGTCCGCACAGCCTTCAGCTCGTCGCGGAAGAGCTCCAGGCTCCAGGCCACGTCCGCGGGCCGGTCCGAGCTGCCGCAGCCGAGCTGGTCGTAGACGACAACTGCTCGCCCGTCCGCCGCGAGCTGCTCGAGAGGTGCGAAGTAATGGTGGGTCGAGCCCGGCCCACCGTGGAGGCAGAGCAGCGGATCACGGTCGCCGGAGGACTCGCCGACGATCCGGTACCACGTCTTGTAGCCGCGGAACGGAATCCAGCCTTCCTGCACGGCAGCCGACACGCGGCGATCGTACGCGGCAGGCGAACGCCGACCCGGCGCGAACCACAGCGACGTGGCCGCCCACAACGGAGACCGCGACGTCGAGGCGTTCCTGGCGCTTCTGGCGGCCCGCCGCTCGCCCCGCACGGTCGACGCTTACCGTCGCGATCTCCGCGCACTCGCCGACTGGCTCGAGCGGCCGCCGGCGACCGCGACCACCGACGATCTCGAGCGCTATCTGGCCGAGGGCCGTGCCGCCGGGCTCGCTCCGGCGACGATCGCGCGCCGGACAGCCGCGCTGCGCTCCTTCTTCGGCCACCAGCAGCTGGTCGGGCGCGCAGCGGAGAATCCTGCCGCCGCGCTCGACCCGCCGCGCCGTACGCGCAAGCTGCCACGCACGCTCTCGCCCGCCGAGGCAGAGCGGCTCATCGAGGCGGCGGCCGGCGTCAAGCCCCGCGACCTTCGCGACCGGGCGCTCGTCGAGCTGCTCTACAGCGCGGGCCTGCGCGTGAGCGAGGCCGTCTCGCTGGAGCGGGGCGCCGTCGACCTGGAAGCGCGGCTCGTGCGTGCCTACGGCAAGGGCGCCCGGGAACGCATCGTGCCGATCGGCAGGCAGGCTGCCGATGCGCTGCGCCGCTACCTCGCCCGCGGCCGACCGCATCTGGAGCGGCGACACCGGCCTGAGCTGTTCCTCAACGCGCAGGGTGGTGCACTCACGCGCGCGGGTGCCTTCCTGATCCTCCGCCGGCTCGCGGCGCGCGCCGGCCTGGAGCCCGAGCGAGTCCATCCGCACCTGCTGCGGCATTCGTTCGCCACCCACATGCTCGAGGGCGGAGCCGACCTGCGCAGCCTGCAGGAGCTACTCGGCCACGCCGACCTGGGCACCACGGAGCTCTATACGCACGTCAGTGACCGTCGCCGGCGTGAGGCGTACTTCCAGGCGCACCCGCACGCGCGCCGGCGGGAGGTTTCTCGACCGCCTGATCGCGAAAAAACCCCTGATGATGACGCCGCTTGAGGGGGAGCTCGCCAGCGCAGTTGCGATGACCATTGCGATCGGCCTGCTGATGGTGCTCTCCGGTTTGCAAAAGAGCATGCTGGAGTGGCGGCGCAGGGGTCCCTGCCCGCGCTGCGGCCGTCAGCTGCGCGACGGTCGCTGCAGCTGCCGCTAGGAGGGTTTAGCGGAACACGGCCCGACGGCACAGACTGTGTTGGTCAAACTCTCCTAACGCCTGGGGCGCGTCGTCGCCGCCTTCTTCTTCAGCGTCGCCGCGACCCGCTTGGCCGCCGCCCGGAGTTCGGCGGACAGCTCGTCGTCGTCGGCGAGGTGCTCGAGCAAGATGACGGTGTCCTGGTTCGGCGAGCCGTTCGCGAGGCAGAAGGCGGCGAGCCGGCGCACGGCCTCGTTGCCGTCCGCGTTCACCAGCGTGTGCAGCAGCGGGCGAAGCGAGTTGACGAGCCCCGGATGGTCGCGCGAGAGAAGCTCGATCGAGACAAGCGCAGAACCACGGCAGGCCGGGCTGTTGTCTTCGAGGCCCCGGCGGAGGAGCTCGGTCTTCTGGCGCCAGCGAAACTGCCCGATGGCGCGGTACGCGACCGCGCGCTCGCGGAAGTCGCTGCTGCGGGCGGCGCCTTCCAGCTCGTCCTCCCACTCCTTGCGCAGCACGGCCAGCTCGCGCTCGGCGCCGCGCTCGGCGAGGCCGGCAGCCTGAGCCGCGGCCTCGGCCAGCGTCAACTGGGGACGGGTGCGCCGTCGACGGCGGCGGCGGGACGCGGCGCCGGCCCGACGTATTGGGCAGAGGGCCGGATCAACCGGCCGGTGCGGCGTTCCTCGAGGATGTGCGCCGACCACCCCGCTACACGCGCGCAGGCGAACATGGCCGGCGTCAGATCGGGAGGGATCTCGGCCACGTCCAGGACGACCGCCGACCAGAACTCGACATTGGTGGGCAGCGGCCGGTCCGGCTTGCGGCGCTTCAGCTCCGCGAGCGCCGCTCGTTCGAGTGCGTCCGCGACCTCGTAGCGGGGTGAGCCGAGCTCGCGCGCCGTCGGCTTGAGCAGCCGTGCGCGGGGATCCTCCGCACGGTAGATGCGGTGGCCGAACCCCATGAGCCGCTCACCGCGATCGAGCAGCTCGCGAACGTAGCGCTCGGGATCGCCCATCTCCGCCGCAGCGTCGAGCATCGGCAGGACGCGCGCCGGAGCGCCCCCGTGGAGCGGCCCGGAGAGCGCGCCCACGGCCGCCGACATCGCCGCTCCGCAGTCGGCTCCCGTCGACGCGGTGATCCGGGCGGTGAACGTCGACGCGTTCAGCCCGTGCTCGGCGGTGCAGATCCAGTAGGTGTCGATCGCCTTGACGTGACGCGGGTCGGCGTCGCCACGCCAGCGCAGCAGGAACTTCTCCGCGGCGGTCTCGCCCTGGGCGACGACCTCGTCCGGCACCGGATCGGTCTTCCCGTCGGCGACGCGCGCAGATTGGGCCACGACTGACATCGCGATCGCCGAGAGCCGTGCGAGATCGTCGCGTGCCTGACCCGGCTCGATGTCCACGAGCTTCCGCAGGCCCCACGCTGCAGAGAGGTGTGCGAGCGCCGACTGCAGGTCGGACGGGGCATTGCCTGACAGGTTCGCGGGCCGGTAGGGCTCCGGGTCGGGCATGCCCGGCTCGAAGCGCTCGTCGACGAGCAGCCCCCACACCTTCTCGTACGGGTAGCGCCCCACGAGCTCCTCGATGTCGACGCCGCGGTAACGGAGAGACCCGCCCTCGCGATCGGGCTCGGCGATCTCGGTCTGGAAGGCGACGACACCCTCCAGCCCCGGCCTGAAGTCGTTCATCGGCCGCAATGTACCCGGATCGGCCCCTGCCTACCCGGCGTGCACAGGGAATTCGCGCCGACCCGGCCCGATGTATTCGGCGGCGGGACGGATGATCTTGTTGTTCGCGTGCTGCTCCAGGACGTGCGCGCACCAGCCGGCTACGCGGCTCGCCGCGAAGAGCGGCGGGAAGAGGTCGTCGGGGATGCCGAGGTAGCGGTACAGCGAGCCGGAGTACAGGTCGACATTCGGCCAGAGGCCGCGCTGCTCGGCGACGGCGCGCTCGGTAGCCTCCGTGATTGCGTACCAGTTGGGTTCGCCGCCGTTGTGCGAGAAGGACTCGGAGAGGCGCTTGAGGATCCGTGCGCGCGGGTCCGTCGTGACGTAGACGGGATGGCCGAACCCGTACACGGTTTGCTTGCGCTCGAAGCGCTCGCGGACTGCGTCGGCCGCGCGGTCCGGCGAGCCGACCTCCTCGAAGAAGCGCATAGCGGCTTCGTTCGCGCCGCCGTGGATGGGCCCCTTGAGCGCGGCGAGCGCGGCGGTGACCGCCGAGTGCATGTCGGCGTTCGTGCCCGCGACGACGCGCGCGGTGAAGGTGGAGGCGTTCAGCTCGTGCTCTGCGTGGAGGATCATCGCTATGTCGAACGCACGCACCTCCTCCTCGGAGGGTGCGGCTCCGCGCAGCATGGTCAGGAAGTTCTCCGAGTGCGACAGGCGCGCGTCCGAAGGCACGGGCTCGAGTCCCTCACGGCGCCGCTCGTAGCGCGCCACGATCGCAGGCAGCTGAGCGACCAGTTGGACGGCCTTGCGCCGCTCGTTGTCTCGGTCGATCGCCGCCTCGGCCGGATCGGAGAAGGAAAGCGCCGAGACGGCCGTGCGCAGCATCTCCATCGGGGCGGCGGAAGTCGCATTCGCATCGACAATCGCCTCGACGCCGGGCGGGAGCGCGTGCGCAGAAAGCTCGTCGCGGAAGTGCCCGAGCTGCTCGCCAGACGGGAGCTCGCCCTCGAGCAGCAGGTAGGCCGTTTCTTCGTAGGTCGAGCGTTCGGCGAGGTCGACGATGTCGTAGCCGCGATACATCAGGACGCCCTGCTCGGCATCGATCGAGGACAGCTCGGTCTGGGCGACGGCGACGCCGGAGAGCTGCACGGATTTCTTCGCCACCGGAGCGAACATACCCAAACCGGGTCGCACCAACCGGCCGCTAGAGTCCGCCCCGTGGCGCACCAGGTCACGCTCATCCCCGGCGACGGAACCGGGCCGGAACTGACCGAGGCGACCCGCCGCGTGCTCGAGGCGACCGGCGCCGAGTTCGAGTGGGACGTGCAGCAGGCGGGCGCCGACGTCATGGATCAGTTCGGCGGCAACCCGTTGCCCGAGCCGGTGCTCGAGTCGATCCGCCGCAACGGCGTGGCGCTCAAGGGGCCGATCACGACGCCGGTCGGCGGCGGCTTCCGCTCGGTCAACGTGACGCTGCGCAAGGCGCTCGACCTCTACGCCCAGGTGCGGCCCTGTAAGAGCTACCCCGGCGTGCGCTCGCGATTCGCCGACGTCGACCTCGTGATCGTGCGGGAGAACACCGAGGACCTCTACGCGGGCATCGAGTACGAGCAGGGCACACCGGAGGCCCAGGAACTGATCGAGTGGATCGAGGCGCACGGCGGCACGCTGCGCCACCGCGACGCGGGTATCTCCATCAAGCCGCTGTCCGTGACGGGCACCCGCCGCATCGTCCAGTTCGCGTTCGACCACGCCCGCTCCGCCGGCCGCCGCAAGGTGACCGCCGTGCACAAGGCGAACATCATGAAGTTCTCGGACGGGCTCTTCCTGCGCGTCGCCCGGGAGGTCGCCGAGGAGAACGCGGACATCGAGTTCGACGACCGCATCGTGGACAACATGTGCATGCAGCTCGTGCAGCGGCCCGAGGAGTACGACGTGCTGGTGCTGCCCAACCTGTACGGCGACGTCGTGTCGGACCTGTGCGCCGGCATGATCGGTGGGCTTGGCATGGCGCCCGGCGCCAACTTCGGCGAGGGCATCGCCATCTTCGAGCCGACCCACGGCTCGGCGCCCAAGTACGCCGGACAGAACAAGGTCAACCCGATGGCCCAGCTGCTCTCCGGAATGCTCATGCTCCGCCACCTCGGAGAGGAGGACGCGGCCGCAGAGCTGGAGCGCGCGATCGCCGAGGTGATCCGCGAAGGCCGGAGCGTCACCTA
>DAITAO010000078.1:0-15176 GCA_036824245.1 Gaiellaceae bacterium
GCCAAACCCTCCTAGTCACGAAGCCCGAACCCGGACAGGCCACGCTCGGCCTGCCCGACCGCGTGCTCGATTCTGCGCGTCACGTCGTCAAGCCTCGCCTCGAGCGCGCTCAGCCTCGTGTCGAGCCTACGCGTCCCTGAGTCGCTGAGCTCGGCCAGGCGCTCGGCGAGCGCGGCCTGAGAGTCACGCGCGAACATTTCCACCGAGCGTTCGAGCTCGCGTACCAGACGTTTCGTGGCCTGCTCACGGGCCGTCTTCGCCGACTGCTCGAACTGCTGTCCCGCCGCCTCGGCGTAGCTCGCGGCCGCGCGGTCGACGACGCGCTGCACTTGCTCGACCTGACGGCGCTCGACGTCGGCAAGCGTGGACTGGATGCGGCGCGCGGCTTCCACGACTTCCCGTTCGATGCGCTCACCCAGCTCACGCTCGCGCTGCCGCAGCCGCTCGTCCACCTCCTGGAGAGCCCGGCGCCGCTCGACCGTGTGGGCGTCGAGCTCCGCGTGCGCCTCGTTGACGGCGTCTCGCGCTCCCTGCAGGAGCTCGGCGCGCAGCCGCGCGAGGAGCTGGCGCTGCTCGTCTCCGAAGCCCTCCAGGCGCTGCGTCTCGCTCCCGAGGCGCTGCTCGACGCCGGCGATCAGCTCCTCCTGCCGCTCCGACACGCGCGTCACCTGAGCGGCGAGATGCTCCTGGGCACGCTCGAGGTCCGCGGTCCACGACACGACCCGCTGCTCGACCCGGCGCTGCACCGCTGCGAGGCGCTCAGCGAGCTCAGCCGCCGCGCGCCGCTCCTCCTCGGTCACCTCTGCGCGCCGGGCTTCGGCCAGCCGGCGTTCCTCGTCGAGGAGTGCTGAGAGCGAGTCGGCGCGGGCCCGCGCGAGCGCTCGCTCGAGCTCGTCGGCACGGGTTGCCGCCTCCCGCTCGACGATCGCCTTGATGTCGGCCTCGGCGCGGGCGACCTCTTCCTCGACGACCCGGCCGCGGACGACCGCCCGGCGCAGGAGGACAGAGCTCGCCGCAACGACGGCGCAGAGCGTCAGGCCGGTGGCTGTGATCGCAAGCTCGTTGGTGGTGTCGAGAGCGAAGACGACCCACGCCCCCACGGCGACGAGCGCTAGCAGAACGGTCAGGGCCGCCAGCGTACGAGGCCGGGCGCGCTCGGTTGCGGCCGCGGCGATAGCGGTGGCCGCGATCGGAACCCCGGCCGCAAACGCGATCTGAAAGGCGGTCGAAGCGGTCATCGCGCCTCAGATCGTAGACCTGTCGTGGAAGCTCGTCTCGAATCACCCCGAAACGAGCTGGTTCAAACCCGTATGAGCACGACGGCGAGCGCCAGTAGCACGATCGCGCCGGTCAGCAGCCGCAGCGCCAGCTCGGGAGGGGCCGTCAGCGCCGCTGCGTCGAGCTCCTGGCGACCTCCTTCCGCATACTCAATCGTCCCACTGACCGACCGCACCTTCCGGCGCACGGTGCGCACCTGCGTGGAGAGCGCGCGTTGCGCGAGACTGAGCAGAGTGGCGGCCGCCGCGGCGACGACGGCCTCGGCGTCGAGCCGCTCGGCCGTGACGAGGTAGCCGGCCAGCAGGGGAAAGGCGCCCCAGGACAGGCCAAACCAGAGGTCGCTGTGGAAGCGGCCGGAGAACAGCTCGAGGTTGTACGCGAACACGATGAAGCCGCCGAACGCGACGAAAGGGAGGAGCCACGCCGTCCAGACGAACGCGGCTGCCACCCCGATGGCGATTGCTCCCGCGATCGACACGGCCGCGAGGGCCCACAGCAGCCGACCCGGGATGCGCGTGTCGAGCGGCCTGCCGTGCAGCTCGTCAAGCGCGTGTGCGCCGATTCCCAGCGCGAGGAGGAACGCAGCCAGCGCGGCGCCCAGCCGTTCCAGCTCGAACCCGGGGGCGAGGCCGGCGCCGAGCGCCACATACGAGAGATGCCAGAGCGTGTACGGGGGATGGAGGAGGGTGACGTAGTCCCGCCAACTGCCGGGCGGGAGCGCGTAGAAGGCAGCGCGCTGTTCGGCGCTCACGCGCGCCGCGCCCACGTGACCACCCCGCCGCCGAGGCTCAGCCGCCGTGTCTGAACGCCCTCGAGCCCGGCCTTCTCCCAGAGCTCTGCGAGCAGTTGCAGCGAGTAGCGGCTGTAGAAGTCGCGAATGCTCGGGCCTAGGAAACGGCCGACCTCGCTCCAGCCCGGCGAGATGAGGCGGCCCGCCGCCGGCAGCCCCACCCGCACCCAGAGCTCCCAGAGCGCTCGCCAGAGTACGCCGGGCGGCACACCGAACTCGAGCGAGGCGATCGTGCCGCCCGGCCGCACAACCCGCGCCAGCTCACGCAGCGCGGCAGCCGGGTCATCGACATACCGGAGCAGGTAAGTGAAGGTGAGCGCGTCGAAGGAGGCGTCCTCGAAGGGCAGGCTCTCCGCACGCCCCTCGACGAGCCGGATGTGCAGGCTCGTCCCGGCCGCCGCACTTCGCCGTGCGGCCTCCGCCAGCATGCCGGGGCTCTGGTCGATCGCCACGACCGAGCAGCCGTGGGTGCGCACTAGGTCGATCGCGACGGCGGCGGTGCCGGTCGCGACGTCGAGCACCGTGGCCGACGGCCCGGCGCGAACGCGGGAGACCAGGAACGCGCGCCAGCGCGGATCCTGACCGAACGAGAGCAGGCGGGCATAGCGGTCATACGTGGGTCCCAGCGGCTCGAACAGCTCGCGTGCGTGCCGGGCACGTGGGGATACGGCCACCGGACGAGTCTACGAGCGAATCAAGCGGCGGCGGGCTCACGGAACGCCTTCAAGACCTTGCAACAGACTGTTGCGACGTTTGACTCGCGCGACGAGCTGTTGCCCGGCGACCATGAGGCGCTCTGGCGGCTGGCGCCTCGGGGGCCTGGCTTGTAAGGGGCGTGAGCTGACGGGTCAGTCCCCAGCGGGGACAGACCCTGCGGTCCAGGGGCGAACTAATCTGATCAGTCGTGGAGCTTGCCGAGGAGTTGGAGCGGATTGCGGGTGCGGCCGCGCGGTTCGCCGCGTCTGTCGAGCGGTTGACCGGCGTGGTCGCGGCGGACCCGGACGCCGGCTTGCGGCTCTACCTGTGCGCGTTCAGTAGTGAGGAGGCCGGGACGAGCTGGTTGGTCCTCGACGACCAGGCCAGGCCGGTGCTCAACCGCCGGCTGGTGCGCGACGCCGCCACGATCGCGGCGCTCTGCGAGTTCGCCGAGGAGAACGCCGCCGGCGGCGATCTCGACGAGCTGAGCGCTCAGCTCGTGTCGCTGCGCATCACGGAGAACCCGCCGGGGATCGAGGAGGCCGAGGAGGCTCTCGCCGCGCTCCAGACGGCGATCGGCGGGCCGCCGCGAGTCGCCACCGCCGCGCATCTTGACCGAGTCGGCGCCGCCACGCGCCGCCTCGAAGTCGCGCTCGGGAACTCGACAGGCTCCCCGTTTGTCGCGGCCATGCGCACCGCCGGCGAGTCTGCTCAGGCGTTTGCGGCGGACGTCGAGGCAGCGTACAAGGCACCGCTCGAATAGCAACGCTGACCAGCCGGCGGCAGGCACAATGCCCGAATGGAAGGAAGCTTTGGATTTCCGTTCGGCGGCGACCCCGAGGAGCTCATGCGCAGCCTCCAGGAGTTCGCGGCGCGTCAGGCGGAGTCGGTGCAGGAGGCTCAGCGCGAGCAGTTCGCCACCCTCACCCTGAGCACGGCTGTGCAGTTGACGGGCGCGGCGCTGCACCAGATCAACGTCAGCGGCGGCGCCGACGAGCAGGCGATCGCGCTCCGCGACGCCATGCGCGTGCTCTTTCCCGAAGCCGTTGCACTCGTCAGTGCGGCGCGCCAGGGTTTCATGCGCGAGACGTAGGCGCGAAAGCCGCGCTGACGCTTCGTTAAGCCGTCTCCGGCATACAATCGTGACAACGTGAGCGTGCTCGACCGCGCGATCGTCCATCTCCTGCCGGCCGTGCCGAAGCCGATCGTGCGACGGATCTCCGAGCGCTACATCGCCGGCACCGAGCTGGAGGACGCCTGCCGCGTCGTCCGAGAGATGAACGAACAGGGGAAGCTGGCCACGATCGACGTGCTCGGCGAGGAGATCAGGAGCTCCGAGGAGGCGCGCACGATCGCCAAGACCTACGAGGACGTCTTCCGCACGATCGAGGCCCAAAGCCTCGATTCGAACGTCAGCGTGAAGCTCACGGGGCTCGGCCTGAAGCTCGACTACGACCTCTGCCGCGAGAACCTCGAGCTGGTCGTCCGTCGCGCGGCCCAGAGCGGCAACTTCGTACGCATCGACATGGAGGACTCGTCCACGACCGACGACACGCTCCGGCTCTACCGTGAGCTGCGCGAAGCCGGGCACGCCAACCTCGGCATCGTCCTCCAGGCTGCGCTGCGCCGGACGGTGGACGACGTGCGAGGTCTCGCCGGCCTCGGTCTGAACGTCAGGATCTGCAAGGGCATCTACCTCGAGCCACCGGAGCTCGCCTACCAGGGTTACCAGGAAGTGCGCGACAACTTCGTGCTGGCGCTTACGGAGTTGCTCGACGCCGGCGCCTACGTCGGCATTGCCACGCACGACGACTGGCTCGTCGCCGAGGCGAAGCGCGTGATCGACGAGCGGGATCTCGGGCGCGACCAGTACGAGTTTCAGATGCTGCTAGGCGTCCGCCCGGTCACGGGCGACAAGCTCGTCGGCGAAGGCCACCGCCTGCGTATCTACGTGCCGTTTGGCCGCCAGTGGTACGCGTATTCGATCCGGCGGCTGCAGGAAAACCCCAAGATCGCGGGCTACATCGCCGTCGACACGCTCGGACGGTTCCTGCCGGGTCGTAACGGCAGGTAGGGCTTTTCCCCTTCGCGGGGAAAACGGCTTACTCGAACTTCATGCGGTTCTGCGGCGAGTTTCCGCGGGGTCCGCTGAGTATCCACTGGTTTGCCCACACGCCCTGTGGAAAAGTAGGGTCTGTCCCCTTGCCTCTCGAACGCGATATTCGGAACGAGCGTTTTCGGAAGAGGCGACGCGATGCGCGCCGCAAGCAGGTGCGTAGGCGACGGGGGGTTGCGCTCGCGATGCTGTTGGTCGCAACGGTGGCGGTGACGCTCGGCGCGAAGGCGGTCGTCGAGGATCACGGGACCACCGCAGCGTCCGGCGGGGCCAGCTCTGAGCGCATCGACCCGGTTCGCAAGCAGCCCGCAAGGCCACGCCCCCTGCCCGACGAGATGCGCGGCGTCCACGTGACGATGGCGCTTGCCTCGTTACGGGGCAAGTTGTCCGACTACCTGACGCTGCCGGGGCTGAACACGCTCGAGCTCGACGTCAAGGACGAGAACGGCGAGGTCGGCTTCCGCTCGCCGAAGGTCAAGCTCGCGCATACGATCGGAGCCGCCAAGCCGTACTACAACGCTCGCAGCGTCGCCCTGCAGGCGCACCGGCACGGCATCTACCTGATCGGCCGCGTCGTCGTCTTCGAAGATCCGATGCTGGCGGAGGAAAGGCCTGCGCTCTCGATTCACAGGCGCGGCGGCGGCGTGTGGCGTAACGCGGCGGGACTCGGCTGGTCGAACCCCTACGACCGTCGCGTGTGGGCCTACAACGTCGCGGTGGCGCGCGCCGCAGCTCGAGCCGGCTTCGACGAGATCCAGTTCGACTACGTCCGCTTTCCGAGCGACGGTGACATCGACTCCGCCGTTTACCCGCACGCCACTCGCGCGGGGATGGCCTGGACGATCGCCGGGTTCCTCCAGTACGCCGCCAAGCGCTTGCGGCCCCTCGGAGTACGGATCTCGGTGGACGTCTTCGGGCTCTCCGCCACCCGTGACCTGGGTATCGGCCAGAACCCGCGTCGCATCTCGCGCTACGTCGATGCGGTCTACCCGATGGTCTACCCCTCCCACTACAACCCGGGGGAGCACGGCCTCTCCGATCCGGGCGCTGCGCCTGGGCTGACGGTGGCCCGTTCGCTCCGCGATTTCCGCCGAGCGCTGCGCGGTCGCGACGCTAAGCTGATCCCGTGGCTCGAGGACTTTTCGCTCGGCCGCACACGGACCTTCGCGGACGTGCTTGCGCAGATCGACGCGGCGCGCAACGCCGGCGCGGGCGGCTTCCTGCTGTGGAATCCCGAAGGCGTCTACACACGCGGGGCGCTCGCGGGCTCCTAGGAGTGTTCTCTGTCACGGCGGTGCTCGTCGTGCCGGGCTGCGGCGGCGGCGACTCCGAGCAGACTGCGGGCCCTGTCAAAGCCTCGTATTACGTCTACTTCTTCCGGCGGGCGGACGCTCGGGAGGCGGCCGCGGAGCTGCGCGTCGAGGGTTTCAAGACCGAGCTGCGCGAGGACGAGGGCATCGAGTGGCTGGTCATCGCAACTCGTGAGGTCCCGCGCGCGGAGCTGCGCATCGCGGAGAGTCAGATGCGCTACGTCGCCTACCGGTTCCAGGGCGACTACGACGGCTCCGACGTCGACGACTAGGCAGACCTAGCGGCCGTACTCGCGGTCGACCTCCGCGTCGATGCTCGCGTTTCCGCCCAGGCATCCCTCTACCGCGGTTGTCACGCGTGCGCCTGGACGGCGCTCGTACGCGATCACGGTGTTGGCCGACCTCTTGAGCAGATCGCGAAGGGGCACGCCAGGAACCCAGGTGCCGCCGAACTGGCTGGCGTACGTCGTCTCCGTGTCGATGGCGGCTTCCGCGCTCGACTCGAAGATGATGGCGAAGCCCACATTGCTCAGGCGGCCCTCGAGCGCACCATCCTCGGCGAGGCCTTCGGCGAACTCGGCGGCGTTCTTCTCCACCTGCCGCACCCCGGCGCGCTGGAGGCAGGTGATCGTCTCGTCCACTGTGTAGCTGGGCTCCTGGGTTTCGGCGTCCTCGTCACCGCCGCCGCAGGCGGCCGAGACCAAAGCGAAGGTGAGCCCTGTGAGTAGGAGAATGAAGATGCGCATGGGTGGGTCCAAGCGTAGGGACGCCGGCGGGCGTCCTACGGTTAGCGCGGCTCCGTACCCTTCGCGCGTGACTCTCGTCCCGCGTCTCCCCGAGCGTGCGAGGTTCGGGCCGGGGCCGCCGAGCGAAGCTGCTGCCCTCGGCGAGCGATGACCGGCCTGCAGGCGATCGACGAGCGCGTCGCGACCCTGCTCGGTGTCCCGGTCGTGACGCTGCGCCGGATCGAGAGCCGAGGCTACGCGGCAGCGTTCCACGCGATCGCCGAGCTCGACGATGGACGTACGGCTTTCGTCAAGGCCGGAGCCGAGCAGGTGACGAGCGAGTTCCTTCGCGAGGAGATCCGGTTCTACCGCTCGGTGTCGGCGCCCTTCATGCCCATGTTCTACGGCGCTGACGATGCCGATCCGCCGATCCTCGTCGTCGAGGACCTCAGCACGCAGCGCTGGCCGCCACCTTGGGACGCCGATTCGATTGCGGCGGTACGCTCCGCCCTCGCCGGGATCGCCGCGACGCCCACGCCGGCAGGCGTCCCTTCCATCGAGGCCGATCGTGAGTGGCTGGTGGGCGGCTGGGCAGTCGTCGAGCAGGACCCCGGCCCGTTCCTCTCGCTGGGTGTCTGCGAGCGTGCGTGGCTCGACGATGCCTTAGCGGATCTGCGTCGTGCTGCCGAGACGGCGCCGATCGCCGGAGACGCGCTCCTGCACCTGGACGTCCGCAGCGACAACATCTGCCTCGCAGACCGCGGCGCGGTGCTCGTCGACTGGAACCTTGCGCACGTCGGTAATCCCGACCTCGACGTGGCCGCCTGGCTTCCGTCGCTGCACCTCGAGGGCGGACCGCTTCCAGACGTGCTGCTTGCCGGTGCCGGTGGCTTCGCGGCTCTGCTCGCAGGCTTCTTCGGCTGCCGTGCCGGCCTGCCGGCGCCGCCGACAGCGCCGCATGTCCGCAGCATCCAGCTCGCGCAGCTGCGGGTCGCTCTCCCCTGGGCGCGCCGCGAGCTTGGGCTCTAGCTGCGGTTCGCTTCGAACGCCTGCCGCGCCAGCTCGTGCACGAGCCGGCGCTCCTCCGCCGAGACGATCACCCAGTCCGAGTGCCGTGCCCGCGCGGGTGCTCTCGGTTCGTCGAGCTGGGCGATCAGCTTCCTGGTCAGGCGGATCTCCACCGTCTCGGAGCCGTGCGTATGGAAGAACTCGCGTCCGTCCACCCACAGGGCCGGCTCGCCGTGGAACTGCGAGGGGCGCTCCTCGACGCCCGGTAGCCGACGGCTCAGCTCGTCAAGCAAGGATCGAGTAGCCACCGTCGACCACCAGCGTATGCCCGCGCACCATCTCCGCCCCCGGCGAGCACAGGAACGCGACCACGTCCGCCACATCGCCGGGCTCGACCATGCGGCCGGCGGGGGTGCGCGTCCGGGCCATCTCGAGCATCTGCTCGCGGTTCGGGAAGTGGTCGAGCGCGTCCGTCGCCACCACGCCGGCGGAGACGGCGTTCACGCGGATGCCGCGCGGCGCCAGCTCCACGGCCAGGTAGCGGACGAGCGACTCGAGCGCGGCCTTCGAGGTGCCCACGAGCACATAGTTCTCGAGCACTCGTGTGGAGCCGAGGCTCGAGACGCCCACGATCGAGCTGCCCGCTTGCATGGCAGGGACGGCCGCCTGCACGAGCGAGAGGAGCGCGCGCGAGTTCGCCGTCAGCGTCCAGTCCCAGTGCTTGTCCTCGACCTCGAGTGCCGGGCGAATGACGCCGGTGGCCGCGTTGTGCACGAGGGCGTCGAGGGGTGGCAGCTCCGCGACCTGCTGAAGGACACGCTCGGACGACACGTTGCCACGTACGAGGATGGGCTCGGCACCTTGCGCGCGCAGCTCCCCGGCGGTCTGCTCGGCCGCTCTGTCGTTGCGTAGGTAGCCGATCGCCACACGCGCCGCCCCGAGCTCGGCGAAGCGCAGCGCGATAGCCCTGCCGATGCCGCGCGAGCCTCCGGTCACGAGGACCGTCGCGCCGTCGAAGCGCGTCATCCGCGCGGCGGCAGCGGCTCGTATTCGGGCGCCGCGCTGGGCAGCTTCTCCCAGCCGATACGCGTGCGCGGCTCCTTCGCCGAGTCGCGGGCGGTCGACGATGCGTACCCGAGCCGGTCGAGCATCTCCATCTGCTGCTCGCCGTAGCCGCGCACGGGATCGTCGGGCGGTAGTGCTTCGATCAGCTCGCGCACACGCGCGCGGATCTGGTACGCGAAGTGCGGTGTCGCCGGCCCGACGAGTGCGTCGATGTCGTCCTTGGTCACCTGCGCCACGGGCCGGAGCCTAACGAGTAGCGTCGCGCCGATGCGGCGCCCGACGACCGTCGAGCTCATGCTGCTCACGACGGTCGTTCTGTGGGCGCTCGTCCTGACCGTGAGCCGCTACATCCTCACGCACGGGTTCGAGCCGCTTGCCTACTCGACGCTGCGCTACGGCGCCGCAGCGCTGATCTTCATCGGGCTGACGTTCGCGCTCGAAGGGAGCTTGCGGCTTGGTGGGCGGCGCGATCTCGGGCTTGTCGCCGCGGCGATCGGGCTGCTGTTCCTCAACCAGATCGGCTTCGTCTACGCGCTCGATCGCACGAGCGCTTCGACGGTCGGTCTGGTCCTCGGTGCCACGCCGATCTTCGCCGCACTGACGGCCGTCGCGCTCGGGCTCGAGCGCCAGGGGGCGCGCTTCTGGACGGCCAGCGTGGTCTCGTTCGCCGGCGTGGCTCTCGTCGCCGCGGGCACCGGCGGCGAGGTTTCCGGCGACCTACTCGGCATCCTCATGGCTGTGCTCACGGCGGCGACGTGGGCGGCGTACTCGGTGCTGATCACGCCGCTCATGGATCGCTATTCGCCGTACAGGGTCAGCGCGCTCGTGCTCGCTGCCACGGCGGCTGCGCTCGCCGTCGCGGGCGCCGGCCAGACCGCCGATCAGGATCTGTCGCTCGGCTGGGAGGTCTGGGCCCTGTTCGCGTTCGCCGTGCTGGGCCCGCTCGTTCTGACGAACGTCCTGTGGTTTCGCTCGCTCCATCGCATAGGCCCGGCTCGGGCGACGCTCGCGGTGAACCTCCAGCCGTTCGTGGCCGCCCTCTTCGCCGTCGTGCTGCTGTCGGAGACGTTGACGCTCGTCCAGGTCGCCGGCGGCGTGTTGATCGCGGCGGGAATCGGGCTCGCCCGCCGCCGTCAGGTGAGTGCGCCCAGAGCCGGCTGATCAGGTGACGTACCGTCGCGCGCCTATTCTGATCGAAGGAGGCCGCGTTAAGATCGCTCTATGACCAGCGATTTCATGCCTCTCAAAGGATGGGACCACCTCGAGTTCTGGGTGGGCAACGCAAAGCAGTCGGCGTACTTCTACGAGCACGCCTTCGGTTTCACGCCCGTCGCCTATTCCGGCCCCGAGACAGGCGTGCGCGACCGGGCCTCGTACGTGCTCCAGCAAGGAGACATCCGCTTCGTGCTCACGAGCGGGCTACGTCCGGACAGCGAGATAGCGCGCTTCGCGTGGACGCACGGCGACGGCGTGAGGGACGTGGCGCTCGAGGTCCCGAGCGCCACCGAGGCTTACCGCCAGGCCGTGCAACGAGGCGCGCGCGGCGTCGCCGAGCCGCACTGGGTCGAGGACGACTACGGTCGCGTCGAGCTGTCCTCGATCGCCACCTACGGCGAGAACCTGCACACGTTCGTCAATCGTGCCGACTACGCGGGGCCGTATCTGCCCGGTTACCAGTCGCTCGCCGAGAACGGCCGCCCTACGGAAGGGGTCGGGTTCAAGACCGTCGACCACGTGGTCGGCAACGTCGAGCTCGGCCGCATGAACCATTGGGTCGAGTACTACGAGAACGTGATGGGCTTCACGGAGCTCATCCACTTCTCCGACGAGGCCATCTCCACCGAGTACTCGGCGCTTATGTCGAAGGTGATGATGGACGGCGAGGGTCGCATCAAGTTCCCGATCAACGAGCCGGCCGAGGGCAAGCGCAAGAGCCAGATCGAGGAGTACCTCGAGTACTACGGCGGGCCGGGCGTGCAGCACGTGGCCATGGCAACCGACAACATCGTCGAGACGGTCGAGGCTCTGAGCGAGCGCGGCATTCGATTCCTGCAGACGCCCGACGCGTACTACGAGGACGTGGGCGACCGGGTCGGCGAGATCGGCGAGAGCTACGCCGACCTCCGCCGGTTGAAGATCCTCGCCGACCGCGACGACCAGGGCTACCTGCTGCAGATCTTCACGAAGACGGCGCAGGACCGGCCGACGCTCTTCTTCGAGGTGATCGAGCGGCACGGTTCGCGCGGCTTCGGCGAAGGGAACTTCAAGGCGCTGTTCGAGGCCATCGAGCGCGAGCAGGCGCTGCGCGGCAACCTGTAGCAGGCCCTACTTCCGCCAAACGCCACCGAGAGGCGGGCCCGGCGCACAGCGTTCCCGCCGGCGCCGCAGCGCCGGCGGCACGCCAGAACGAGCAATTGGCAACGGTATTCTGGATCCGTCCCGCGACAGGAGAGGTCATGCCGACATACCAGGTTCGAGGCGAGGTCCCGCGCAAGCGCCACATCCAGTTCCGCGATGACGGCACTCTGCTCACCGAGGAGGTGATGGGGCTCGAGGGGTTCTCGGGGAACGAGTCGATCCTCTACCACCTGTGGTCGCCCTGCCGCGTGCGGGAGCTCGGCGAGTTCGAGCCGATCGAGCGTGCCGAGTGGGTTCCGGACGCACACGCCCACCGGCACATGCGGACGGCCGACATCCCGGAGGAGGGCGACGCGCTTTCCGGCCGGCAGTTGCTGATGTGGAACGACGACGTCGAGATCGCGCTCTGCCGGCCGTCCGACCCGATGGAGCACTTCTACCGGAACGGCGAGGGCGACGAGGTGATCTTCGTCCACGAGGGCAGCGGCACGCTCGAGACGATCTTCGGCGACCTGCCGTACCGTGAGGGCGACTACATCGTCGTCCCGCGCGGGACGACGTACCGCTTCGCCTTCGACGCGCCGCAGCGGTACCTGGTCTTCACCTCACCGGGCCTCATCGAGATTCCCCGCCGCTACCGCAACGAGTACGGGCAGCTGCTCGAGCACGCGCCTTACTACCACCGGGACATTCACCCGCCGACCCAGCTCAACACACACCGCGACCGGGGCCGCTACGACGTCAAGGTGCGCGTGAAAGACGGTTACCAGACGTACGTTCTCGACTACCACCCCTTCGACGTCGTCGGCTGGGACGGCTACGTGTACCCGTGGACGTTCAACATCAACGACTTCGAGCCGATCACGGGGCGGATCCACATGCCGCCGCCGTCGCACCAGACCTTCCAGGGACGCAACTTCGTGATCTGTTCGTTTTGCCCCCGCAAGCTCGACTTCGACCCGCTGGCGATACCGATCCCGTACCACCACTCGAATCTCAATTCCGAGGAGATGCTCTATTACGTTGACGGGAACTTCTCGTCACGGCGGGGCATCGAGGTGGCCTCGGTGACCCTGCACCCGTCCGGCATCCCGCACGGGCCGCACCCGGGCCTCGCCGAGAAGTCGATCGGAATGACCGAGACCCACGAGCTCGCGGTCATGTGCGACACCTTCCACCCGCTGCGGCTGACGCCGTTCGCGCAGGAGCTCGACGACCCGGATTATGCGTACTCGTGGTACGACGAGCCGTTGTCGGGGCGTGGGGTCGAGGAGAACCCGGCCGGCGTGACGTCGCACCTCTAGGAACGAGGGAAGGCCCCTTTGGCTCCTTCCCGGTGCGATCCATCCGCCACCGATTCCCAGTAGACCCTGCCCGCGACGTGCTCGGCGTCGATCTCGGCCCGCTCCCGTCCTGCTCGATCGGGTCGAGCGCGCCGCGGAGTCCGGCGGAGTAACCCTGCACGCCCGTGTTGGGCGCAGGGTTAATGCGTTCGCGCGTTGTCAGCCCGAAGACGAGTTGCCGTCAAGCGGAGGAAGCTCGCTGGGGCACGCCTTGCAACCGAACCCGTTCTCCTCGATCTGCAAGCACATGAGCTCCTGCTCGGTGAGTGGCTCGCCGAGGATCTGCTTCAGCCTGATCGCGTCCATCCGGGCTTCCATGCCTGCCGCATCCTCAGGGCTCACGGGCCCTCCTCGACTCTGCAGAACGATGAGGTTCAGTTCGCAGCGCTCCTTTTCGATCCACTGCCGTGGTCACTCCCGCGACATCGGCAGACACAAGTCCAACCTTGACGCTGCGATCGTGGCAGGCGCGGCGGACGGCGCCCCTTACCGCCGCGCGTTTCGGCCTGCGGTGCGCCTCGGGCTCGCAGTCGATGGAAGCGGTCGCGGGACGCCTTGCTCTTTGCGCAAATAGCGAGTTTTAGGGCGCCGGATGCGTTTCGGTGCCGCGAGGGCGCGGTACGCAAGATGCGAAACCTCCTAACAGCGGGGAGGCGATCGAAGTGTGCTCCGAGGGGGCACCAGGAACGGCGAACACGATCCCGGCGACGCGTGGCGGCCGGCTTTCAGGTTCCGCGCAGACGTCGGCCGTCAGCGCGACCCGGCCGCGCAGCGCACCGCAAGGAGGTGATGTCTAACCAGGGCGGCCCGCTGACGGACACGCCCACAACTGTCGCCGCTGCGGCGCACGGTGGAACCTCATAAGAGTGTCAAAGGAGTGATGTTCTATGCCAGGCAACAAGGCAGTTGCCTATATCGAGCCCGGAAAGGTCGAGGTTCAGACCATCGACTACCCCGAGCTCGTTCTCAAGGACGGACCGGGGGTCAACAAGCGAAACGTCGGCCGCAAGTGCGAGCACGGCGTCATCCTCAAGATTGTCTCGACCAACATCTGCGGCTCCGACCAGCACATGGTCCGTGGACGCACGACAGCGCCGTCCGGCCTCGTCCTCGGCCACGAGATCACGGGCGAGGTGATCGAGCTTGGCCGCGACGTCGAGTTCATCAAGAAGGGCGACCTCGTCTCGGTGCCCTTCAACATCGCCTGCGGACGCTGCCGCAACTGCAAGGAGGGAAAGACCGGCGTCTGCCTGAACGTCAACCCCGATCGGCCTGGCTCGGCCTACGGCTATGTCGACATGGGTGGCTGGGTAGGTGGGCAGGCCGAGTACGTGCTGGTCCCCTACGCCGACTGGAACCTACTCAAGTTCCCCGACAAGGACCAGGCGATGGAGAAGATCCTCGACCTGACCATGCTGTCGGACATCTTCCCGACCGGATTCCACGGCGCTTACACCGCTGGAGTGGGTCCCGGCTCGACTGTCTACATCGCGGGCGCTGGCCCCGTCGGGCTGGCAGCCGCGCACTCGGCACAGTTCCTCGGCGCCGCCGTCGTGATCGTCGGCGACATGATCAAGGAGCGGCTGAAGCAGGCTGAGAGCTTCGGCTGCGAGACCATCGACCTGACGAAGAGCGCGACGATCCCGCAGCAGATCGAGCAGATCCTCGGCGTTCCCGAGGTCGACGCTGCCGTCGACGCGGTCGGCTTCGAGGCGCGCGGCCACGGCAAGGACTCCGATCACGAGGCGCCGGCGACGGTTCTCAACTCGATCATGGACGTCACCCGCGCCGGGGGTCAGCTGGGCGTTCCAGGCCTGTACGTAACGGGCGACCCAGGCGGCGTCGACGAGGCGGCGAAGATCGGCAGCCTGTCGATCCGACTCGGCCTCGGCTGGGCCAAGTCGCACTCGTTCACGACCGGTCAGTGCCCGGTCATGCGCTACCACCGCGGGCTGATGAACGCGATCCTCCACGACCGCGTCCAGATCGCCAAGGCGGTCAACGCGACGGTTATCACGCTGGACGACGCTCCGAAGGGCTACAAGGACTTCGACAAGGGAGCGAGCAAGAAGTTCGTCCTCAGCCCGCACGGGTTGATCAAGGGAGGAAGAAGCACGTCAGCGCGCACACGACGCCCGTCCTCAGCGCGCACGCGGTGACCAAGTAGTTCGCGCGGAGCGTTCGACAAGGGGCCGGGAGCGTCAGCTCCCGGCCCTTCCTTCGGGCGGAAGGTACGGACGGCGGTCGACCTCGTAGCCGAGCTCCTGCAGGCTGGCGAGCAGCCGGAGCTCTGTCAACTCCAAATCGTCCGCGTCCTCCAGGTACCGCAGGTCGACGTCCACGCGCCTGCTGTGCTCGCCGCCCTGGAACAGAAGCTGAAAGCAGTCCTCGAGCCGCGTGACCGTAGCCTTCGGAAACCGGGCAACCTGCGGCAGGCCCATTAGCCTCAGCATTCCTCTACCTCTGGAGTCCGCCTTCTCTTCACCG
>DAITAO010000021.1:0-42302 GCA_036824245.1 Gaiellaceae bacterium
ACCGCCACGCAGCCCTGGATCAGCTCGCGCGCCGCGGGGTCGCCGGCGTCGAGCCGCACTGCGTCGATCTCGCCGGCGTGCTTGCGCGCGCCCGGCCGCGCCAGCGCCACCACGTCGTGCCCCCGCTCGCCGAGCAGCGTCGCGCAGCGCCAGCCGAGGAAGCCGGTCGCTCCGGTGACGAGCAGCTTCACGCCGTGACCGTGTGGAGGTAGGCGGCGAGTCGGTGGCGGTACTCGAAGGGGGTGGTGAAAGTGCAGGCGGTGCCCCCGGGTGGAGTGCGTCGCTCGGCGAGCGCGGCCACGTCGGCAACGGTCACCGCCTCCGCTGCCACGTTCGCCTTCGTCACGTCCTCGAGCGGTGCGTCGAGCAGGATGCGGGCAGCATCCTCGACGTTCGCCACGCCGATCGTCGCCCGCCCACCGTCGTCGAGCGGCAGCTCCTCGCCGGCCGCCGCGAGGCGCCGGAACTTGTCGACCACCGTCTGGGACTCCGCCCGCTCGTGCTCCACAGGGCTCGGCCCGTAGAGGATGCCGAGCCGGAAGATGCCCAGTGGGAAGCCGTGGCGCCGCGCGTAGAGCTCGAGGCAGAGCTCTGCGTAGATCTTCGAAAGGTGCGCGAGATCGCCCTGGGCGCCGTAGGGATGGTCGGGCCCGACCGCGCCCTGCGGCGCAGGCCCGTACACGTGCAGCGAGCTGGCGAAGGCGATGGGCGGACCACCTGCACGCGCTGTGGCCTCCGCAACACGGCGCACTCCGGTGACGTTCGTCTCCTCCGTATAGTCGGGCTCGCGTTCGGCCAGGGGGCGCGAGGCCTGCGCGGCCAGTAGGTAGACGCGTTCCGGCTTCGCGGCGAGGAGCCGGTCGAGCGCCGCCGCGTCGCGGATGTCCGCCGTCTCGACGCGGGCGCCACGCGCCTCCAGCGAGGCCAGCTGCCCGCGCTCGGTCGCATACCAGTTGTCGGCGAGCACGACCTCGTCACCGCGTGCCAGCGCGAGATCGGCGAGCTTCGCCCCGAGGTACCCCGCCCCGAGGATCAATTGCATGGCTAGATGCGCGTGACCCGGGAGCTCGTCTCGACCGGAACGACGTTGCGCGTGTCGACGATCAGCGACGAGTCGTCCCACAAAGGCTTCTCGAGGAACGCGCGGTGCGCCGTGAGAACGACCACGCAGTCGGCCGCCGCAACGGTCTCGCTGCCCCACGGGAGCGTTTCGTGGTGCTCATCGTCGAGGTCGACGAACGGCACCCACGGATCGCAGTAGACGACGTCGCCGCCGCGCTGGAGCAGCTGCCGCATGACTTCGAAGCTCGGCGACTCGCGCGTGTCGTGCACCTCGGGCTTGTACGCCATCCCGAGCAGCAGGATCCGTGAGCCCTTGATGGGCCGCCCGATCTCGTTGAGCGCGTCGGCGATCTTCTGCACCACGTAGATCGGCATGCGCGCGTTCACCTCGTGAGCGGCTTCGATGATCTGCGCCGAGTAGCCGTACTCGCGCAGTCGCCACGCGAGGTAGTGAGGCACGATCGGGATGCAGTCGCCGCCTAGTCCCGGTCCGGGGTAGTGCGGCAGGAAGGCGAACGGCTTGGTGGCCGCCGCCTCGATGACGTCCCAGGCCGAGATGCCCAGCCGGTCACACATCAGCGCGAGCTCGTTGGCGAGCGCGATGTTGACGGCCCGGAACGTGTTCTCGTGGATCTTGGCCGTCTCGGCCACCATCGGGCTCGAGCACGGCACGATCGTGTCAACGATCTGGCGGTAGAGAAGCTCCGTGCGGCGGCGGCACTCGGGCGTCACGCCGGCGACGAGCTTGGGCGTGTTGCGGATCGTGTAGCGGTTGTTGCCCGGGTCGACCCGCTCAGGTGCGTAGCCCAGGAAGAAGTCCGAGCCGACCTCGCCGCCCGAGCGCTCGAGGATCGGCAGCACGATCTCCTCCGTGGTGCCGGGGTACGTCGTCGACTGGAGCACGACCAGCTGGCCGGGGCGCACGTTCGCGGCCACCGACTCGGCGGCGGAGACGATGTACGTCATGTCCGGCGTGCGCGTCTTGGAGAGCGGCGTGGGCACGCAGATGGTGAGTGCGTCGAGCTCCGAGACGGCTGCGTAATCGGACGTCGCGTGCAGGCGCCCGTCGAGGCCCGCGTAGCGCTCGCCCGGAACGTCGACCAGGTACGAGCGGCGCTCGCGAATGGCGCGCACGCGTTCCTCGTTCAGGTCTACCCCGGTGACGTTGAAGCCCGTCTCCGCGAACGCCATCGCGAGCGGCAGCCCGGCGTAACCCAGTCCGACGATCCCGATCTTCGCCTCGCGCGTGGCGATGCGGTCGTCGAACGCGGAGATGTTGGACAAGGTCTCGGTCATCGGTCGCCGATCGTAGCGAAGAGCTTGTAACACTCTGTTGCAAGGCCTCTAGGCCGTTTGGATTCGAGCACTTTGCTATACACCTCCTATGTCCTTCCAGGAGTCGCTTCGCGCCCTGGTCCTGGACAGCCCAGCGGCGGTCGCCTTCGTCGCGGCCGCCGTCATCGTTCTCGTGTGCACGCCTCTCATAATGAGGCTCGCGCCGCGAATTGGGGGAGTGGACGACCGAAAAGATCGTCCGCGTGTCCACGAACGCCCCGTTCCACGCATCGGTGGAATGGCCATCGTGGCCGGAATCGCGCTGCCTGCTGCGGTGTGGATCGACCTCGAGGGTCCGTACCTGGGCATCCTCCTGGGTACGCTCCTGGCGGCGGCGATCGGCCTCGTCGACGACATCCGCGGCCTGCGGCCGAGCGTCAAGATGCTCGGCATCGTGCTCGTCGCGCTCATCCCGGTGGTGGGCTACGACGTCACGTTCGACCGCGTAACGCTGCCGCTGCTCGGAAACCACGATTTCGGCTGGCTCGCCTATCCGCTCACGATCCTGTGGATCGCCGCCGTCGCGAACCTCGTCAACCTGATCGACGGCATGGACGGGCTGGCGGCCGGCATCGTCGGCATCGCGGCATGCTCGTTCGCCGTGCTGGCCGCCTCGTTCGGCCGCGAGGATGCGGCGGTGCTCGCTGCCGCCGTCTGCGGCGCGACGCTCTCCTTCCTACGCCACAATTACCACCCGGCCAGGATCTTCATGGGCGACACGGGGGCGCTCGCGCTCGGGTTCTTACTCGCCGCGCTCGCCGTGCAGGGCGTGCTGAAGACGGCCGCCACAATCGCTCTCGTCGCGCCGCTGCTCGTGCTGGCCGTGCCCATCCTGGACACGTCGTTCGTGGTGCTGAAGCGGCTCAAGTACCGGCGGCCGGTGTGGGGCGCCGACCAGAACCACTTCTACCACCGCTTCCTGCGCATCGGCTTCTCACAGCGGCGCACAGCCGCGTATCTGCACATCTGGGCCGCACTGCTGGCCGCGTACGCCATCCTGCTGCGCTTTGTGCCTCCGCGGCCGAAGGGCAATTGGGACCTGGAGAACGTCCTGATCGGTGGTGCAGGAGCTCTCGTCGTGGTCGTTGCTTCGATCTGGATGGTCTACACGCTCGAGATCATCAAGCAACGCCATCTCGAGGCATTGCGCCTGCGGCGGCCCGAGTCCGGGCCCGATTCGGAGGGCAAGGAGGCGGTAGAGGGCGCGCTGACCGCCGGGCGCCGCTAACGGTCCAGCCAAGGCAGCGCCAGGCGCCGCTAACGGTCCAGCCAAGGCAGCGCCAGGCGCAGCAGGTCGACCGGATCGCGCCGTACCCGGTGCCGCCATGACTCCGGGTCCGGCTTCTTCGCCACGTCGATCTCGGCCGGCTCGTGCAGCACCCGCAGCCGGCCTGCGCGGATGAGCTGCTCGTCGACGGCGCCCAGGCGGCCCTCGAAGATCGACCAGACCGGCGTGCCGAGAACCGCTGCCTCGCGGTTCATCGTGCCGCCCGCCGAGACGAGCAGGTCGGCGAGTGCCACCAGGCTCCGGCCGTCGACGGTCTCGCGCGGGACGACGACACGCGGCAGTTCGAGCGCTGCGATGGTCTCGGCCTGCTCGGGCGTCCGGGAGATGACGACGGTCTGCGCGTCCTCCGACGCGGACAGGAGCTCCAGCACGCGGGGCAGCAGCGGGTTCTCCGAGCCGCCCAGGTAGAGAGCGTACGAGGGTGCCGTGCGCACGATGCAGACGACCCTTGCGCGGTCGATGCCGAGCTCGCTGAGCGCTGCCGGATCGGGCTCGAAGTCGGCGAGGAAGTACTCCTCCTTCAAGCCCGGGTAGCGCGCCAGCTTGGGCGGCCGTGCCCCGTAGCGCTCCAGGCGTTCCGCGGGGATCGCGTCCGGCACCACCACGCGGTTGGCGAGCCGGCAATTCACGTGATGCTGGAGCTCGGCCCACTCGTAGTCGAACATCGTCGTGTTGCGGATCCGCAAGAGCCGGCCGGCGGCGGGCAGGTCGGTGGAGCCGTGCGCGAGACCGCAGTCGAATCGCCGTCCGCGGGCCCAGCGAACGAGCTGCGGGACTCGCGAGGCGGCCGCACGCGCCTTGCCGAGGCGGCTCGAGCCGCCGTACCGGCCGATCACCTCGGCGGAGCGGCCCCAGCGCTCCAGCATGGCCAGCGTCTGCGAGAGCGGCCGGGCCGTCAGCTCCACCTCGTGACCCTGGCGCTCGAGTACCTCGACGAGCGGGCGCAGCACCGGGACGTGGGCGGTGTTCGTCAGGTCTACCCAGACGCGCACGACGCGATCGTACGGACCTGACCCCGGGTGGATCGTGTAAAGAGTCTGTGACGGTCCGGAGCGGTCGCTAGCCTTTCGGCGAGGGTCTGTGTTGGGTCGAGCCATAATCGTGGCGGCGATCGCCGCCTTGCTTGCGTCTCCATACGCCGTCGCCGCAACCCGCGTGGAACGTGATGCGACCGCTGCCAAGAAAGGTCTGGCGGACGCCGTGGCCGCTCGCCGGCTGGCGCCCGAGTCCGCCGCCCGGTATCGCACTGCGGTCGACCAGGCCGTGTCGCTCTGGCGCCGCCTGCCCGGCACGAGAGCCACGAACCTGGCCGGAGCGCTCCATGACGCCGCTGTTCTGGCCCCGCGCTACGACGAGGCGCGCGCGCTGACGATCTTCGCCGGCCTCGAGGTGAACACCGAGTACTTCGGCACCAAGGCTGTCCCTTCCGGCACTATCGACGTGGAGGATGCGGACGGCGTCGTCTATCGCCTGTTCACCCCACGCGGCTTCCAGTTTCATCCGCTCGGTAACTTCTCCCGACTCAACGCACACGCTGTGAGGAAGGACTACGAAGCCGCATCGGCGCTTGCCCAGGCCCTGCTCGACCGCTCGGTGGCCACGCCGACGGGGCTGACATGGGAGTACTACTTCCCGTTCGGCGGCGGGCGCGCGCCGTGGACGTCGGGCATGGCCCAGGCCGTGGCCGCGCAGGCGTTCTCACGTGCGGCGACCGCGCTGCAGGATCCAGCGCTGCTCGAGCCGGCGGCGCAGGCGGCCCGTGCCGCCGAAGCGCTGTCGCGCACCACCTCCGCCGGCCCCTGGATCCGTCTCTACAGCTTCAGCACGATGCTCGTGCTGAACGCGCAGCTTCAGGCGGCGCTGTCGCTGGCCGAGTACGGTCGGACGTCGGGCGACGCCACAGCCACGCTGTTCGCCGACCGCCTCGAGGCCTCGGCGGCGGGCCTCATATCGCGCTTCGACACAGGCGCGTGGTCGCTCTACGCGCTCAACGGGGCCGAGGCGACGCTGCACTACCACAAGTACGTCATCTCGCTCCTCAAGCGGCTGGGCCAGCTCGACACGACGACGGACTGGGCGAGCGTGGCCGAGCGCTTCGACTCCTATCTGTACGTGCCCCCCGAGCTCGCGCCCCTGGGAACGGGGGGCATCGTCTATCCGCAGCCGCGCGACGGCTTCCGAGACCAAGCCATCGTGACGTTCTCGCTCTCGAAGATCTCGACCGTGCGGCTGGCCGTCGGCGGCGAGCGAAAGTCGTACCTGCTGCAGCGCGGGCGGCGGACGCTGTCGTGGGATCCCGGTAAACGCCCGCCGCGGCGCTACGCGGCCAGGCTGTTCGCCACCGACCTGGCCGGGAACACTGCCGAGCTGGCGCTCGAGCCGATCGAGGTGCGACGTGACACCGACGTGCCGCTCTTGAGCGCGGAGCTGCGAGGGCGCACGCTGGTCTGGGAGGCCGAGGACGAAGGCACTCCGTGGCTGCGACTGCGCGTCCTGTTCCAGAACGGTGCTGCGCGCAAGCAGGTCGATCTCGGTCGCCGCCGGCTGAACGGCGTGGCGCGACTGAAGCTGCCGCCCGGCCGCTGGGGCGCACGCCTGTTGGCGGGCGACTCGACCGGCAACACGGCGGCTGTGTCGCTCGGCGCGGTCGTCGGTTAGCTCACACGCCCGGCGCGCAGGCGCAAGCTGGTCGAGTACCTCACGAGCTGGTGGCCGTAGAGCTGGATACGCCCCTCGTAGCGCATGCCGATCTTCTCCATCACCCGGATCGAGGCTGCGTTCTCCGGATACGCGAAGGCGAGCACGCGCGGGAGGCCGGCGTCGCGGAGACCGGCCTCGACACAGGCGGCGGCGGCCTCGGTCGCGTAGCCCTTGCCCCAGTGACGACGTGCGAAGTGGTAGGCGACCTCCACCTCGGGGCCGGTGCCTTCGACCGGAAAGAGCCCACAGGAGCCGAGCACCTCGCCGGTCTCGCGCTCGTCGACGGCCCACAGCGAGAGCCCGCTGCGCTCGTGGCGCTCTATGTGACGGCGCAAGCGGCTGAGCGACTCCTCGAGCGTGCGGGCAGGCTCGGAGGGGACGTACCGCATGGCCTCGGGGTCGCTCCAGACCTCGTGGAGCGCCTCGGCGTCGGTCTCGACGAGCGGCCGGATCGTCAGCCGCTCCGTCTCGATGGGCAGGCGAATCAAGCCTCTCATCCTGACGCCTCACCGGCGCCAGGCACCGTGACGCCTGTCTGACACGAGTTGCGCGCGATCCGCACGCGTGGGCGGCGGAGCGGGGGAAGGGGCGCGGGGCGGGCTGTTGCGCAGACTCCACCCGCCGGTGCCAGGCATGGTGTCGAGTCGGTGACTAGACGTTCGCGGCTTCTGCCCGTTCGAGGAAGGCGCGGAAGCCCTCGTTGAAGCCGGCGGCGTGGTGCACGCCGTGGCCCGCGCCGCCGAGAGTCAGCCTCTCCGCCTCCAGCGAGTGCTCCAGCACGTCGCAAACAGCCTCGTAGGCCGGGTGCCCGCCGCTCGAGCAGACGAGCTTCGGAAACTTCGCGTCACCGAGCCCGTGCAGCGGGATCTCCGCTTCCCAGGGCGGCCGTTCGACCATCAGCGCACGCACACCCTGCTCCCGCTCGGGCGGCACCTCCGCAGGCACGCGACCCTGTTCGCCGAAGGCCGCCGCGAACCGCGCCGCGAACTCGCGTGGATCCTCGATGCCCGACGACCAGAGGACCTCGAACTCGGCCACCGTGGCCTCCACCGCCGGATGTCCACGAGCGACACCAAAACAGGGCGGCTCGATCACGGTCAGCGAACGAACGGCCTCGGGGCACCGTGCTGCGGCCAGCAAAGCGATGACCCCGCCGTAGGAGAAGCCTGCGAGATGTGCGCCGTCCTCTAGGAGCGCCGCCATCTCCCCCGCCTGCTGCTCGAAGTCGATGCGCGCGAGCGGCGGGTTCGGGGGATAGCCGGGTCGGTCCGGCACGACGAGCGAGAACCGCTCTGCGAGCGGAAGGACGCGACCCCAGGTGACGCTGTTCGTGATGCTGCCATGCACCAGCACGAGGCGCGGGCCGCTCCCGTACATCCTGACGCGCACATCCGAACGCTACAAACTTTCACCAAATTGCAGAGAGTCAAAGGCTTTTGGCTGTTACAAACTCTGGTATCCTCGCGGCGGATGGAGCCCGCTCCCCGTCCCGCCTTCCAGCCCGCCGGGGCGGGTGCGCTGCTCGCCGGAACGACCTTCGCAGGCGTAGGCTTCGGCGCGCTCGTCGGCTGGGCGGCCGGCTCGTGGGGCCTGGGTGCACTCGGCGGCGCCGTGGTCGGCATCCCCGCCGGAGTCTTCGTCGTCTACCACCGCTACCGCAGCTTCTTCCTCTAGATGGCAGCCGCCTTCTCGACTCCGCGCCCCATGCCCTCGCGGCTGGTGCCCATGATCGCCGGCGGCCTGGTCGTGGCGCTGGCACTGCCCGTCTTCCTGCTCGGCGGCTGGCGGCTCGAAGGGTGGGCGCTCGGCGCGGTGCTCTGGGGTGGCGCGCAGCTGCTCGGCCTGCTGCTGGCGCGTCTCGGCATCGGCGCCGGTAAGCTCGCCGCCTCCAGCGTGGTGGGGATCGTGATGACGTTTCGCGCAGTCGCCGTGATGGTCGTCGCCATCGCGGTCGCCGCCTCCGACGCGAGCCTCGGGCTCTCGGCGGCGCTCGTCTACGCTCTTGCGTACACGCTCGAGCTGGCGCTCTCATTGGCCGGCTACTTCGGCGGGGAGCCGGCGTGAGGCGACTGCTCGCGCTCGGCGTCACCCTCTACCTGGCGTTGCCGTCGCTCGCGATGGCGGCCGAGGCCGGCGCCGAAGAAGAGGACTTCGACCCCTCGCACGAGTTCGAGCTCCACGAGTGGATTCCGATTCACATCGGCCCACTCGACCTCTCCATCAACAAGGCCGTCACCTACCTGTTCCTCGCCACGGCGCTCAGCATCGTGATCGGCATCGTCTTCATGCGCGTCCGCCTTGGAGTGCGGCCCGATGTTCGTCAGACGATCGGCGAGCAGATCTACGAGGTCGCGCAGGTGAACATCGCCGAGCAGGGGTTGCCCCACAAGGCGATGGCCCGCTGGTTCCCCTACGTCGCGTCACTGTTCGTCTTCATCTGGACGATCAACATGCTCAGCTTCCTGCCGCTTCCCATCTCCGACGAGAAGGTGGAGATCGCCGGCGTCGAACTGCCGACGCTGGGCGTCTACGCGGCGACCTCGTCGATCGCCGTCACGCTGGCGCTCGCGCTCCTGACCTTCGTCTTCACGCACGTGGAGGGCATCCGGCACAACGGCGTGGCCGGCTACTTCAAGGGCTGGATTCCAGATGTGCCGAAGGCGATGTACCCGCTCATCGTGCCGCTCGAAGTGATCGGCCAGTTCATGCGGCTCATCTCGCTCAGCGTCCGGCTCTACGCCAACATGCTCGCCGGGCACATGCTGATCCTCACCTTCATAGGCCTGATCTTCCTCATGAGCGGCTGGGTCTTCGGGCTGACGCCGATCATCATCGGGTTCGCGACCGCCTTCTATCTCTTCGAGGTCATCATCGTCGTCAACATCCAGGCGTTCATCTTCGCCGCTCTGTCCGCCATCTACATCGGCTCGGCCATCGAGCCGGAGCACTAGGAAGGAGTCCCACATGGCCCTGATCACCCCGCTGCTTGCGCAGGCCGACACCGCCGCCGACGCCGGCAAGGCCATCGCTCTCGCGCTCGGCATCGGCCTCGGCTCCCTCGGCGCCGGCGTCGGCATCGGCAACATCTTCGGCTCGATGATCCAATCCGTCGCCCGCCAGCCCGAGTTGCGCGGCGAGTTGCAGGGCATCATGTGGATCGGCTTCGCGCTCACCGAGGCCGTCGTCTTCTACGGCCTGCTCGGCGGCCTCCTGGCCTACGTGCTCGTCTGATGGCCGCGCCGCTGGCTGTCAACCCGCTCATCGACCCCAACCCGGGGCTGATGATCTGGACGCTCATCTGCTTCGGACTCGCATTCCTCGTGCTGCGCAAGTACGCATTCGGCCCTATCCAGGGCATCATCGACGAGCGCCGCCGCCGCATCCGCGAGTCGCTTGAGGAGGCCGACAAGGCGCGCGAGGAGGCACGCCGGCTGCTCGAGGAGCACCGCAGCCTGATCGGCCAGGCGAAGGGCCAGGCGGAGGAGATCCTGACCGACGCGCGCCGCGTCGCCGACGCGGCTCGCGAGCGCGCCAAGGAGGAGGTGGAGCAGGACCGCCAGCGCCGGCTCGAGGAAACGCGCAAGCAGATCGAGGCCGAGACCCGGCGTGCCCTCGAGCAGATCCGCTCGGAGGTCGCCGACCTGACGCTCATTGCGACGAGCCGCGTGACGGGCAAGGTGCTCGACCGCGAGGACCACCGCCGCCTGATCGAAGACGCCGTCTCCAACCTCGACTTCTCGGTGCTGGAGAGAGAGCGGACCTAGAAAAAGTGGCGGTCGCCCAGCGCATCTACGCCTCGGCGCTCTTCGACGCCGCACAGGAGCGCGGCGCGCTCTCGGAGGTGCGCGGCGAGCTAGGCGACTTCGTCGCCAGCCTCGAAGAGGTGCCGGAGCTCGGCGCCGTCCTGCGCAACCCTCAGCTCGATCCCCGTGCAAAGGTCGCGGTGCTCCAGGACCTGCTCGGCTCCGCCCACGAGCTCGTGCGGAACTTCCTGCTGCTCGTCGTCGAGAAGGGGCGCGCCGACGAGATCGAGCCCATCGCGCGCGAGTTCGAGGACCTCTGTCGCCGCGAGGAGGGGGTCCTGAACGTCGAGCTGACCACCGCCTTCGAGCTCTCCGACGAGGAGCGCGGCAGCATTCTTGGTCAGATCGAGCGCGCTTCGGGACGACGAATCGAGGCAAGCAGCCACGTCGACCCGGCCTTGATCGGAGGGCTCGTGCTGCAGGCAGGCTCCATGCGCCTCGACGCCAGCGTGCGCGGCCGCCTCGACCGGCTGCGCCGAGAACTCGCCACCGCATCCCGCCGATAAAGAAGGAGACCGCCTTGCAGCTTCGACCAGACGAAATCGCCTCGATCCTCCGCCAGCGGATCGAGCAGTACGACGTCGAGACGGAACTGGCCGAGGTCGGCACGGTGCTCCAGGTCGGCGACGGCATCGCCCGCGTGCACGGCCTCGAGAACGCGGTCGCCGGAGAGATGCTCGACCTCGAGCACGGCGTCACCGGCCTGGCGTTCAACCTCGAGGAAGCGAACGTCGGGGCCGCGCTCTTCGGCGAGTGGGAGGAGGTCAAGGAGGGCGAGCCCGTGCGCCGCACCGGAAGCGTGGCCAGCGTGCCCGTCGGCGAGGCGCTGATCGGGCGCATCGTGGACCCGCTGGGCAACCCGCTCGACGGCGGGCCCCCGATCGAGACGACCGAGCGGCGCCCGCTCGAGTTCAAGGCACCGGGCGTCGTCCAGCGCCAGCCGGTCAAGGAGCCGCTTCAAACGGGCATCAAGGCGATCGATTCGATGACGAACGTCGGCCGCGGCCAGCGCGAGCTGATCATCGGCGACCGCTCGACGGGCAAGACGGCGATCCTGGTCGACACGATCCTCAACCAGCGCGGCGAGGACATGATCTGCATCTACGTGGCGATCGGCCAGAAGGCGTCGACGGTGGCCCAGGTCTTCGAGCGGCTGCGTGACGCAGGCGCGATGGACTACACGATCATCGTCACGGCGCCCGCCGCCGAGGCGGCGCCGATCAAGTGGATGGCGCCGTTCGCGGGCTGCGCGATGGGCGAGTACTTCCTCTACAACGGCAAGCACGCGCTCTGCATGTACGACGACCTCTCCAAGCACGCCGACTCGTACCGGCAGATGTCCCTCCTCCTGCGGCGGCCGCCCGGCCGCGAGGCCTTCCCCGGCGACGTCTTCTACCTGCACTCGCGGCTGCTCGAGCGCGCGTGCAAGTTGTCTGACGAGCTCGGCGGCGGCTCGCTCACGGCACTGCCGGTCATCGAGACGCAGGCGGGTGACATCGCCGCGTACATCCCGACCAACGTCATCTCGATCACGGACGGCCAGATCTTCCTGGAGTCCGACCTCTTCTTCTCAGGCGTACGTCCAGCCGTCAACGTCGGCACCTCCGTGTCTCGCGTGGGCTCGAGCGCCCAGACCAAGGCGATGAAGAGGGTGGCGGGACGCCTTCGTCTCGAGCTGGCGCAGTACCGCGAGCTGGAGGCGTTCGCGCAGTTCGGCTCGGAGCTCGACGCCGCCACGCAACGGACGCTCGCTCGTGGCGCGCGCATGGTGGCGACGCTCAACCAGCCGCAATACGCGCCGTGGCCGACGGAGGAGCAGGTGGTGGCCATCTTCGCGGGCGTCCAGGGTCATCTCGACGACATTCCGACGGTCGACGTGGCCCGCTTCCAGGACGAGCTGCGTGAGCACCTGCGCACCGAGGAGACGATCTACCGCGAGATCCGCGAGACCGGCGACCTGTCGGACGAGCTCGCAGAGCGGCTGAACGCCGAGATCCAGAAGTTCAAGGAGCGCTTCGCGCCGACCGAAACGGCCGTCGCCGCCTAAGTGTCGACCGTCCGGGACATCAAGCGGCGCGTCCGCTCCGTCCAGAACACACGCAAGATCACGCGGGCGATGGAGCTCGTCGCCGGCGCGAAGCTCCGCCGCGCACAAGCACGGATCGAGGCCATGCGCCCCTACGCCGACCGCATGCAGGAGCTGATGATCGGCACCGCACGTGCGAGCACCTCGTTCCGAGGGCTTCCACTGCTCCAGCGTCGCGATGTGCGCACCGTCGCGATCCTGCCGCTCACCGGCGACCGCGGCCTGGCCGGGCCTTTCAACGCGCAGATCCTGCGCCGGGCTTTCGCGCTCGAGCGGCGTCTGCGCGCCGAGGGTGCGACGCCCGTCTGGCTCGTGGCCGGCAAGAAGGGCCGTTCGACTCTGCGTTTCCGGCGCTACGAGCTGGAGGCCGTGTGGACAGGCTTCTCGGACCGGCCGGCGTACGCCGACGCCCAGGCGATCGCGCACCGGCTGGCCGAGCTGTACACCGACGAAGGGGTCGACCAGGTGATGGTCGTCTACAACCAGTTCGAGTCTGCGCTCGTCCAGCGCGTCGTCGAGCAGGAGGTGCTCCCGATCCCGGAGCACGTACTGGAAGCCGGGGACGACCACACGGCCGCTCTCGTGGGCGATTTCATCTACGAGCCCGAGCCCGAGGAGATCCTCGAGCGGCTGCTCCCCACGTATCTCGAGACCCAGGTGTACCGCGCGCTGCTCGAGTCGGCCGCCTCGGAGCAGGGCGCCCGCATGACCGCAATGCGCAACGCGTCCAAGAATGCCGCCGAGCTGATCGACTCGCTGACGCTCGCCATGAACCGCGCCCGCCAGGCAGAGATCACCCAGGAGATCCTGGAGGTCGTCGCAGGCGCTGACGCGCTCTCAACCTGAGTAGGGACTGTCTCCGCAGGGACTGTCCCATTCGACGCCGTTGGCGCATTCAGATGGGACAGTGCCAGTTCGGGGACAGTCCCTAGGCTGCATTCGTGAGCCCGTTTCTTCCTGAGGATTTTGTCCCGCCCTCCGGTTTCGAGCGCGCGCGCTTCCGGGTGCGGCCGATCACCGTCCACGATGTCGTCAAGGACTACGACGCCGTGATGAGCTCGCGCGACCACCTCTGGTCCCTGTTCGGCGAAGTGTGGGGCTGGCCGCCCGCCGGCCTTACTCTCGAGCAGGATCTGATCGATCTGGCCTGGCACCAGAAGGAAGCCGACCTGCGCCGGTCCTTCAACTTCGCGGTGATGAGCCCCGACGAGACGCGGCTGCTCGGCTGCATCTACGTGGATCCGCCCACGGACGCAGATCACGACGCCGAGGTCTTCTGGTGGGCATGCTCAGACGAGCCGGCGTCAGGCATGGAGGACGAAATCGGCACGGCGGCGCGGGAGTGGATCGCGTCGGCGTGGCCCTTTGAGCGCGTCGCCTATCCGGGCCGCGAGCCTGACTTGCCGTAAGCGGCAAAATACGTTACGCTACTTACCAAGAGCACGAAGACCATGACAGTTGAGGAGGTCACATGCGCGTGCGTCAGTGGTGTAACTGCGATAAGCTTCTGATCCGCTGATGGCTGACAAGCAGAAGCAAATGGTCGGTGCGGGTGCTGGTCTCGCCTCGGCGATCGCGATCGAGACGCACGGCGAGCTCGGCGAGCACGAGGAAATCAAGGCACGGGGCTACTGGGAGCAGGTCTGGATCCGCTTCCGGCGCGACAAGGTGGCGATCGGGAGCTTCGTCTTCATCATCCTGCTGCTCCTCGCATCCTTCCCGGGCGCCTGGATCGCCCAGAAGCTGCTCGGCCACGGGCCGAACGACCTGTTCTTCGACTCGGTCACTCCCGAGCTCGTCCCGAAGGGCCCATGGACCGAGGTGAAGGTGCCCAACTCGCCGACCGGCGAGACGACGCTCTTCATCCTCGGCGCGGACAGCACGCTCGGCCGCGATCTCTTCCTGCGCCTCCTGTACGGGGGCCGCGTCTCGCTCGAGGTAGCCGTTTTCTCCACCTTCGGCGCCATGTTCGTGGGCACGTTGCTCGGCGCGATCGCCGGGTACTACCGCGGCTGGATCGACACGATCATCTCGCGCACGATCGAGATCACCATGGCGTTCCCGGCGCTGCTCTTCATCATCGCGCTGGCGAGCACCGTCGGCACGCGCATGGACGGCATTACGTTCGGGATCTTCGCGCCCGGTGTGGTCACGCTCGTGTTGGTGTTCACCGTGTTCGGCTGGTTCTACCCCGCGCGGGTGATCCGCTCGCAGGTGCTGTCGCTGCGTGAGAAGGAGTTCATCGAGGCAGCACGCATGGTCGGCGCCAGCGACATGCGCATCGTGCGCTCGCACGTCCTGCCGCACCTGGTCGCTCCGATCATCGTCTTCTCGACGCTGATCATCGCGAGCTACGTACTCGCCGAGGCGGGACTGTCGTTCCTCGGGCTCGGGATCGACCTGCCGACCGCGAGCTGGGGCAACCTGCTCGCCCAGGCGCCGGACTTCTACACCATCCAGCCGTGGCTGATGGTGTGGCCGGGTCTGATGGTGCTGCTGACCACGCTTGCGTTCAACCTGCTGGGCGACGGCCTTCGCGATGCGTTCGATCCCCGCAGTTCGCACTAGTTCGCACTAACTAGCACGGTGGAATCCCTGGTTCCCCCCGTGAGCCGAGCCCCCTTGCGGTTGCTCGGATGTGGGCGGAGCCGGCGCCGCGCGCTGCCGGCTGCGTTCCCTTGCCCGTGCCGTGCCAGCTAACTAACGATGACGCCTGGGCGTCAAAGCATTGAGGGCGTAAAGCGCCCTCGGGCTGGCGGTGGGCGTCGGCCCCTGTAGGAGAAAGGAGTCCCATGCGACGTAGGCTCTGGTTTGCGGCCGTCTCGATGGCGGTCGGGCTAGGGATGCTGCTCGCAGCCGGTTTTGCGAGCCCGGCCGAGAGCGGCACTGCAAAGAATGAGGGGCGCGGCGGCACGCTGCGGATCGACAGCAACAGCGATTTCGATTACATCGATCCGGCGCTGGCGTACTTCTCGCACTCTTGGCAGATGCTGGACGCGGTGTGTGCGAATCTCTACCGCTATCCGGATGCCGAGGGTAACGCGGGCGTCCGCCCAATTGCCGGGGTAGCCGCCGGTTTCCCGAAGTTCTCGAACAGGGGACTGCGGGTCACGATCCCGGTTCGACGCAATTACGCGCGGTTCCAGAACGGCGCCGCGATCACCGCACGCAACTACGTAGGTGCCTGGCAGCGCAACCTCGATCCCGAGATGCAGTCGCCCGCAGCGGCGTACATGGAGGAGATCAAGGGCGCGAAGGCAGTGCTCGACAAGAAGGCGAAGACCGCATCCGGCATCCGCGCCGTGGGCAACAACGTGGTCATCGACCTCGTCAAGCCTGTGCCGGACATCGTGAACCGGCTGACCATGGCGTTCTTCTGCCCGCAGCCGGGTAACGGACTGGCCCGCAACTCGGACGGCATCAACGCTCCGTTCTCAGGCGGCGGCCCGTACTACGTGAAGGAGTGGACGCAGAGGCGCAGTGCCGTCCTCGAGCGGAACCCCTACTGGCGTGGCGCGATCGCGAAGACGCGTGCCGCCAACGTCGACCGGATGGAGTACACGTTCGGTCTCACGCCGGCCGCGACGAAGCTGCGGCTCGACCGCAACGAGGTCGACCTGGGCGCGGTTCCGCCCGCTGAGGTCGCCGGTCTCGCGCAGCGGTACGGCATCAACCAGGGACGGTTCTTCCTGCGCAAGCAGATGACCTTCTGGTACCTGATCATGAACCACGAGCGCCCGCTGTTCGGTCCGAGCGGCAACGGCAACGTGGGTCTCAAGAAGGCCGTCAACTTCGCAATCGACCGCCCGTCGCTCGTGCGCCAGCACGGCTACCTGGCCGGTGCCCGCACCGACCAGATCATCCCGTACACGATGCCGGGCTTCCGGAACTGGGATATCTACCCGCTGGCAGGTGCCAACGCGACGCGGGCGAACCAGCTCGCTCAGGGCAACCAGCGCGGCGGCAAGGTCGTTCTGTACACGTTCAACGTGTCGCACGGCCCGACCGTTGCTCAGGTCGTCCAGTCGAACCTCAAGGCGATCGGCCTCGACGTCGAGATCCGGTCCTTCGACCGTGTCGTCCAGCACACCAAGGCTGCGACTCGCGGCGAGCCCTTCGACATGACGTACGAGGGCTGGGGTGCTGACTACGCCGACCCGGTGACGTTCTTCAACACGCTCTTCTGGGGCGGCAACATCCAGCAGGCCAACAACGTGAACGAGTCGTACTTCAACAGCCCGAAGTTCAACACGATGATCCTCAAGGCGGCGGCTACGGCCGGCAACGCGCGGTTCACGCAGTACGCGAACCTCGACCGCCTGATGATGCGTGACGCGGCTCCGGTCGCACCGTTCATCAACACGAACGCTCGCCTCTACGTGTCTGAGAGCCTGGGTTGCTACAAGTACGCGCCCGCTCACGGCGTGACCAACCTCACGGCGGTCTGCAAGAAGTAGGCAGGTCGCGCGATTCACGCAAGGGCGCCGGCTCCGGCCGGCGCCCTTTGCGTTTCAGTTCACGTCAGAAAGCCAATCGCGCTAGAGTTTTCAAGCACCACGCGGCAGTGAGCTCACCGTAGGAGCGCCATGTTTCGGTATCTGATCAGACGGCTTCTCTGGGCAATTGTCCTGTTTGTCGCGGTCACGGTCGTCACTTACGTGATCTTCTTCGTCATCCCGGCCAATCCGGCTTCCCGCGTATGCGGCAAGACGTGCGGCCCGGACGACATCAAGCGCGCCGAGAAGTTCCTCGGCGTCGACAAGCCGGTGCACATCCAGTACATCCGCTTCCTGAACCGGCTGCTTCCGTTCGGTAGGAAGGAGGCGGAAGGACAGACAGGCGAGTACACGGGCTGGGGCTTCAAGACCCCGTCGCTCGGCAACTCGTACTCCACGCGCCGAGAGGTCAACGAGGTGGTGCTGACGGCTGCGCCTGTCACAGCTTCGCTCGTCTTCGGCGGAGCGGTCGTCTGGATGTTGATCGCGCTGCCGCTCGGCATCCTGTCCGCCTTGCGGCCGCGTTCGTTGTTAGACCGGGCCGGCATGGTGTTCGTGCTGGTGGGTATCTCTGCGCACCCGGTGTGGATCGGGCTGATTCTGGCCTACGTGTTCGGCTACAAGCTGGGGTGGACGCCGATCACGGGCTACTGCGACGTCATCAACCCGGCGACGGACTGCGGCGGGCCCGTGCAGTGGGCCTATCACATGATCCTGCCGTGGATCACCTTCGCGATTCTCTTCGCAGCGTTATACGTGCGCATGATCCGAGCCAACGTCATGGAGACGTTGAGCGAGGACTACGTGCGAACCGCACGCGCGAAAGGGGCGCCGGAAACCCGCGTGATCCGCTCGCACGTTCTGCGCAACGCGCTCCTGCCGGTGGTCACCATGCTCGGCATGGACATCGGGCTGGCGCTGGGCGGCGCGATCTTCACGGAGACGGTCTTCGGTTTGCCGGGACTCGGGCAGATAGCGCTCGAGTCGATCACGCAGTTCGACTTACCCATCACGCAGGGCATCGTCGTCTTCGGGACGGTGTGCATCATCACCTTCAACCTGATCGTCGACCTCCTGTACGCCGTCATCGACCCGCGAATTCGACTGGCATGACGAGCTGCTCGGCAGGAGGCCGTTAGCCCCGGTCCGTGGCCCTTCTCGAAGTCCGCGACCTCCGTACGCACTTCCGCACCGACGACGGCGTCGTCAAGGCTGTCGACGGCGTCAACTTCGAGGTCGAGAAGGGCCAGACGCTCGGCATCGTCGGCGAGTCGGGCTCCGGTAAGAGCGTTACGTGCCTGACCATCATGGGGCTCAACCCCAAGCGCAACACGATGACCACGGGCGAGGCGCTCTTCAAAGGCGAGGATCTGCTGAAGGCGAGCGGCAGACGCCTGCGTGAGATCCGCGGCGACGACATCGCGATGATCTTCCAGGACCCGATGACGTCGATGAACCCGGTGCACACAGTCGGGAAGCAGCTCGTCGAGGCGATCCAGCTGCACAACGACGTCTCCAAGAAGCAGGCCAAGGCGCGCGCGCTCGAGCTGCTCAAGGCGGTTGGCATCCCGCGCGCGGACCGGCGTCTCGACGACTACCCGCACCAGTTCTCGGGCGGCATGCGCCAGCGCGCCATGATCGCCATGGCGCTCATCAACAACCCCGACCTGCTGATCGCCGACGAGCCCACGACGGCGCTCGACGTCACCACGCAGGCGCAGATCCTCCAGCTCATGAACCGCCTCCAGGAGGACTTCGGCAGCGCCATCATCATCATCACGCACGACCTCGGCGTGGTCGCCGAGACGGCCGACAACGTCGTCGTCATGTATGCCGCGCAAGTCGCCGAGCGAGCCAGTGTGGATTCCATCTTCACGCGGCCGCACCATCCCTACACGTGGGGCCTGCTCGGCTCGCTGCCCCGCCTGGACGCCGACGTGGAGCGGCTGACGCAGATCCCGGGTCAGCCGCCCTCGCTACTGCGCCCGCCGCGCGGCTGCCGCTTCCATCCGCGCTGCCCGTACGTCATGGACGTGTGCAAGGAGAAGGACCCCGAGCTACGCCCGATCAGCAACGACCCCGAGCACCTGCAGGCCTGCCACCTCGACGAGACCACGAAGGACCGCGAGGCGCAGAAGCTTCTGGCCGTCACGATCGCGCAGGCGAGCTAGTGCCGCGACAGCACCACCTGAAGGGGCACTAGATGTCCATTCGCCAGCCGGAGACTCCACCGGCTACGGTCACGGCGACCATGCCGGACAACGCCGACCTCGACCGCGACGCGCTCCTGGTCGTCGACGGACTGAAGAAGCATTTCCCGGTCACACGCGGCATCGTGTTCCAGAAGGAGGTGGCGTCGGTCCGCGCCGTCGACGGGGTCAGCTTCAGCGTCAAGTCCGGGGAGACGCTCGGCGTCGTGGGCGAGTCGGGGTGCGGCAAGTCGACGATGGCGAGGTGCATCATGCGGCTGCTCGACCCGACGGCCGGCAGCATCGTCTTCGACGGACGCGACATCTCGGGGCTCTCGCGGGCCGCGCTGCGGCCGGTGCGGCGCGAGATGATGATGATCTTCCAGGATCCCTACGCGTCGCTCAACCCGCGCAAGCGCGTCGGCTTCATCGTCGCCGAGGCGCTCGAGGTGCACAAGCTGGGCACCGACGCCGAGATCAAGCGGCGCGTGCAGGAGCTGCTCGAGGTCGTCGGGCTCAACCCGGAGCACTACAACCGCTTCCCGCACGAGTTCTCCGGCGGCCAGCGCCAGCGAATCGGTGTGGCCCGCGCGCTGGCCGTCAACCCCAAGCTGATCGTGTGCGACGAGCCCGTGTCCGCGCTCGACGTGTCCGTGCAGGCTCAGATTCTCAACCTGCTCAAAGATCTGCAGCGAGACTTCGGGCTGACCTACATCTTCATCGCGCACGACCTGAACGTCGTCCGCCACATCTCCGACCGGGTGCTGGTCATGTACCTGGGCAAGGCCGCCGAGCTGGCCGACCGGGACCAGCTCTACACCGAGCCGAAGCACCCGTACACCGGTGCGCTGCTCTCCGCGGTGCCGATTCCCAATCCCGCGCTCGGGCGCCAGCGCAAGCCGATCGTGCTCGAGGGCGACGTGCCGAGCCCGATCAATCCGCCTTCAGCCTGCAACTTTCATCCCCGCTGTCCCCGCTTCCAGGAGGGTCACTGCGACGTCGAGGAGCCGCCGCTGTACCGCTTCGGAAACGGTCATGTGGCGGCCTGCCACTACCCGCTCGAGCGCTGGCCGCTCACCGTCGAAGAGATGCGGCGCGCCGGCGCGCGGCCGCCCAGCCAGCCCGACACGGGGCTCGGCGGAACCTGAAGACCGCCCTCCGCCGGTTCGGGCAGCTGCTCGTCGGGCTGACGCTGTTCGTTGTCGTCACGTCCGGCCTGCTCGGGCTGGCAACCGGCTCGTCCTTCGCCCGCGCCGTCTCGGTGGGGTTCTACGTCGTCGGGTCGATGCTGCTGATCGGCGGCTTCTTCGTCGGTAGCCGTGGGCCGCTGCGCCCGCAGGGGGAGGGCGGGTTCCTGGTGCGCCCGCGGGCTGTCCGCCGCGCGACGACGAGCGAGCGTCAGGAGGCGATGGGCATGTCCGCCGTCCTCGTCGTCCTCGGCGTCGTGCTCATCCTGTTCGGGGTGGCAGCCGACCCGCGCCAGCGAGTCTTTTAGACACACAGGGAAGGGCGGGGGGAACCGCGAGGTTCCCCAAGAAAGCGCTCCCGAGAGCAACAGCGATTGGCCGCCGGAGCCGGGCTTGCCCCGGCGGGAGGCTCAACTACCGAGAGGCAAACGAATGCACCAGCGCGCGAGCCGCCGGCTCTTTCCACATGGGAGCCACGGCGACGCTCGAAAGGAGGGGGCTCACAGGGGAACCAGGGGTTCACCCGTGCAATTTGCGCGAGCCGATGAAAGGAGTACATTCCTAACTAAGGCGACCGTCAGGCGTCTGAATTTGCGATGAAGGAGTGGGCCGTTCTTAGCAAACGCTGCGCCCGGGCACGCGAGCATGTCTCGCTGCGACTCGACGGAGAGCTCTCCGAGTTCGAGCGTGCACTGCTGGCCGCGCATCTGGCGCGGTGCGAGCCCTGCCGGCGGTTCGACGCTGACGTGCGCGCCGTGACCGATCACCTGCGGGTCGCGCCGCTCGAGCAGCTCTCGGCTCCGATCACACTCCCGCGCCGCCGCCGCGTGGGTGCGGCAGGCGGCATGCGCGCGGCGGTTGCCGCGGCAGCCGTGGTCGCCGTTGGACTCGGAGCCTTGCTCGGTCTCGCCGAGTCGACCTCGCCGACCAGCGCTCAACCCCTTGCGTCGGTGAAGCGCAGCGACAACCTGATTCGAGAAGTAATCGTGGACGATCTTCGGCACCCGTTGCCGCGAGCGACTCGTCGCCACGTGCGCTTCTACCCGCTTCTCTAGCGCCGCTTCGTAACGCAGGGCGCGTCTCGTAGACTGAGCCGTATGTTCGCCTCGCGCGTCACCTCGTACGTCTGAGCGCTAGATCACGCTGCCCGTGTGGCGGCGGCGCTCGACGACCAGCGCTACGCCGCTGGAGCGGGGGACAACGACTCGCGCTCGGCTAGAATCACGGCGTTCGCCAGGCTCCTTCGGCTGCGGCGACGCACCTCGCACTCTCACCCGCCAGGAGACCCATGCCCGAGAACGAGAACCGTCCGAACGTCGGCAAGGTGATCGAGATCAAAGGCGTCGTGATCGACGCAGTCTTCCCCGACAACCTGCCGGCCATCAACACTGCTCTTCGCATCAGCATGCCCGAGCGCGACGGCCAGCCGGCCGTGGAGCTCATCGCCGAGGTGCAGCAGCTCCTCGGTGACGACCGTGTGCGCGCGGTGGCGATGGATTCCACCGACGGCCTCGCGCGCGGCATCGACATCGTCGATACAGGCGGGCCGATCACCGTGCCCGTCGGCAGGGAGACGCTCGGGCGCCTCTTCAACGTGATCGGCGAGACGATCGACGAAGGCGAACCGGTTGTGACCGCAGAGCGGTGGCCGATCCATCGCGACCCGCCGAGCTTCCGAGACCTTTCGCCCGAGATCGAGATTTTCGAGACGGGCATCAAGGTCATCGACCTGATCGCTCCGTATGTGAAGGGCGGCAAGGTCGGCTTGTTCGGCGGCGCGGGCGTCGGCAAGACCGTCCTCATCCAGGAGCTCATCCACAACATCGCGCGCGAGCACGGCGGCCTGTCGGTCTTTTGCGGCGTGGGCGAGCGTACCCGCGAGGGCAACGACCTCTGGATCGAGATGACCGAATCGGGCGTGATCGACAAGACGGCGCTCGTCTACGGCCAGATGAACGAGCCGCCGGGGGCGCGCCTGCGCGTCGGACTGTCCGGCTTGACGATGGCAGAGTACTTCCGCGACGAGGGCCAGGACGTGCTGCTCTTCATCGACAACATCTTCCGCTTCGTCCAGGCGGGCTCCGAGGTCTCCGCGCTGCTCGGCCGCATGCCGAGCGCCGTCGGATACCAGCCGACGCTCGCCACCGAGATGGGTCAGCTGCAGGAGCGCATCACGTCGACGCGCACCGGGTCGGTCACCTCCGTGCAGGCCATCTACGTGCCGGCGGACGACCTCACCGACCCCGCGCCGGCGAACACGTTCGCGCACCTCGACGCGACCACGGTCCTCGACCGTGCGATCGTCGAACAGGGCATCTACCCCGCCGTCCACCCGCTCGAGTCGACGTCGCGCGCCCTCCAGCCCGGCATCGTCTCGGAGGAGCACTACAGCACCGCCACCGAGGTCCAGGAGGTGCTGCAGCGCTACAAGGACCTGCAGGACATCATCGCCATCCTCGGCATGGACGAGCTCTCCGACGAGGACAAGCTGATCGTCCAGCGCGCGCGCAAGATCCAGCGCTTCCTGTCCCAGCCGAACTTCGTGGCCGAGCAGTTCACCGGCACGCCGGGCCAGTACGTGAAGCTCGAGGACACCATCAAGGGCTTCCGCGCGATCCTCGAGGGAAAGCACGACGATCTGCCCGAGCAGGCCTTCTACATGGTGGGCACGATCGAGCAGGCGGCGGAGAAGGGCCGCAGTCTCGAATCCACTCCTGAGCAGGCGACGGAGGCCAAGAAGGAGGAGGCCGAGGCCGAAGAGGAGCCCGAGCCGGCGGCCGTCGGGGCCTGAGCAGGGGCACTAAGGCATGTCGCAGGAACGCCGCACGTTCGCCGTCTCGCTCGTGACACCGGAGGGCGCCGCCTTCGAGGGCGAAGCAGAGATGTTGATCGTGCCGGGCGCCTCGGGCGAGATCGGCGTGCTGGCGCGGCACGCGCCGCTCGTTGCGATGCTCAAGGCAGGATCGACGCGTGTCCACGCACGGCGCGGCTCCGGCGAGGTGCGTGAGTTCGCGACCGGCCCGGGGTTCTTCAAGGTGGAGCAGGACCGCGCGCTGGCGCTCGTCGACGACGCGGTCGACGCGCGCGAGATAGACCCCGCGCGGGCCCAGGAACAGCTGGAGGACGCGCAGGCGGAGCTCGAGCGCATCGAAGCCGGCGAGTCGGATGCCGACCGCTGGCAGGTCGAGCAGCGTGTCCGACACGCCGAGAACCAACTTTCGGTTCTCGGGCGCGGCTGACGCCGCACCCGAGAACCCGCTGAAAGTCCGGCTCGGCTTTCGCCGAGCCATGACGACTTTCAGCGGATAAGGGATCTGGTCGTTGAAAAGTCCGCGCCCGGAGGCATGACGACTTTCAACGAAGGCTTTGCTTCCAGCGTTCGTGAGCGGGCGCCGGCGAAGCCGGCACCCGCGGCTGGTTCTCGGCAAACCGTCTTCGCAGGAAGGCGATACTTACCATCGTGCGCGCCACCATCAGGGAGAAGCGGGAGGTTGCCCAGCGGACCTTGATGGTCGTCTTTGACCTTGGTGGGGAGGTCGTCGACTTTCGGCCCGGGCAGTACTTCTGGGTTGAGCTGCTGAACGCGCCGTACGACGACGACAAGGGTCTGCGCCGCCACATCTCCGTCGTCACGTCGCCGACCGAGCGCGGTGTGCTGGGGCTGTGCACTCGTGTCCGGGACTCCGCGTTCAAGCGTTCCCTCGCGGAGCTCCCGATCGGCCACGAGGTGGAGGTCGAGCACCCCAAGGGCGAGTACGTGCTCCCGGACGACACCGGCCCGCACTACGTGTTCGTCGCCGGCGGCATCGGCATCACGGTCTTCCGCTGCATGCTGCGCTACATCGCCGACGAGGCGCTGCCCTACCGCGTCACGCTCGTCTACTCGAACCGCGACCGCGCCTCCGCCGCATTCCTCGACGAGCTGGGAGAGCTCGAACAGCGCATCGACGGGCTGCAGGTGGTGCTGACCATGACGCAGGACGAGGCGTGGAACGGAGAGTCACGGCACATAGATGCCGAGCTCCTGAGCGATCACCTGGAGGAAGACCTCGCATCGCACACCTTCTTCGTCGCGGGCCCGCCAGGCATGGCGGTGGACGTCGGCGACAAGCTGCGGGCGGCCGGCGTGCCCGAGGAACAGGTGCGCGTGGCCAAGTTCAGCGGGTACTGATCGGGCCCCCCGGGGTTCCGGCCGCCAGACGCTCCTCGATCACCTTCTCGCTCGCGGCGCGTCCGGCCGAGTGTCCGGTCACAGCCGAGAGGAAATCATCGCGCTCCAGCGCGAACAGCGTGCAGTCCGTGAGCGCCGTCACGGTCGCCGTACGCGGGATGTCTCGGAGCAGCGCGATCTCGCCGAAATACTCGCCCGGCCCGCCCTGCCGGGTGCCGCCGGAAGTCTCGATCTCCACGTGCCCCTGGGCGAGGATGTAGAAGCGGTCCCCCTCGTCGCCCTCTCTGATCACGACCGTGCCGGCCGCCACGTCGACGCGGACGAGCCGACGGGCGATCTGTTCCTTCGTCGTGACGGGGAGCGGCGCCAGCATCGGCACCTCCCTGAGCAGGTCGAGCTGCGGCGGAGGGAGGGCGGACCGGTCGATGCGGCGCAACCGCGCCCAGGCGACCAGCGTCAGCAGCGGGAGCAGCGTGCCGGTCACCACCAGGGCGCCGCGCTCCCCGAGCAGCTCGACGAGCCCCGAGGCCGCCAGCGAGCCGACGGCCACACCGGCCATCGCGAGGCCCCAGAACGCTCCCAGTACGCGCGTCAGCACGCGGTCGGGGACGATCCGCTGGAGCAGCGTGAATCCGGCTACGTCCTCGATGCTGTTCGCGGCCCCGATGATGCCCACGAGCGCCAGCGCGAGCGCTCCGTCGGTGGAGCCGCCGAGCAGCGCAATCGGCACTCCCCAGAACAGCAGGGCGAGCGCAAAGGGAAGCGCGAGTGCCCGGCCGGCCAGCGTGATGGCTCCCAACGCCCCCACGAGCCCGCCTGCCCCGATTGCCGCCGTCAGGAGCCCCACCCAGCCCTCGCCTCCCTCGAGAAGGCGGAAGGCGACGACCACGATCAGCACGTTGAGCGCTCCGCGGACGAACGTCTGCGCCACCATCAGCGCGACGATCAGCCGGGAATCCGCGTCGCGGCCGAGCACCCGGAAACCCTCCAGCGCTTCTCTGCGCGGCGAGACATCGGAGTCGGTCGACCTCAACTCCACGCGGCCTTCGACGCGCAGGCGTGAGAGAAACAGCACCGACAGCAGCATCAAGCCCATCGCCACCGCGAAGGCGACGCCCGCGTTGCTCGCGGCGACCAGGAAGCCGCCCAGGAGGGGGCCTAGCAGCGTGCCGATGCTTTCGAGCATCGCCGAGGCGCCGTTGGCGGCGACGAGCTCGTTCGGCGTGGTGGCGAGCGAAGGCATGAGCGCCTGCTGGCCGGGGCGGAAGAGGGTGGAGGCGACCCCGAGTGCAGCGGCGAGCGCGTAGATGGCGATCTCGCTCGGGCCGGCCCAGAAGGCGAGCGCCGAGCCGCCGAGCGCGGCCGCGCCCACAAGCGCGACGCCCAGGAGCATCCGCTCCCGTCGGAAGCGATCTCCGAGCGACGAAGCGATTGGCGCAAGAATCGCCGCCGGCAGCAGCCGGATGAACCCCACCAGGCCCACGCCCAGGGAGCCGCCGGTCTCGTAGGCGAAGACGCCGAGCGCGACGAAATGCGCCCACTCCGCCGTGATCGCGCCGCCCCACGCGAGCTCCAGCCTGCGCAGGTTCGGGTTTCGCAGCACAGGTGCATAGCCCGAGAGGGTGCCTCCGATCGCTGCGGACACGCGGCCCACGGGCAATCTCTAACCCAGGCGGCCGCGCGTTTCAATGCAGGTGTGCCGCGCTCTCGGTGCTAGCGGACGCAATCGGCCGCATAGCTGCGCTCCTTGTCTACCTAGCCTTCGCTCAGCTACGCTGGGCGAAGGCCCGGAAAGCTTTGAAAGGCAGCTTGGCGACCGGGTTACCAAACGCCTAAAGAGCCTCGCGAGCCGCTCGGCTCCCGACCTCGCCAGGCGTGCCCGAACCAGGAGGACGATGAGCGTCGCGGACCAGTTGAAGGCCTTGATGGACGAGCGGATCGTCGTGCTCGACGGGTCGTGGGGCGTGCTCATCCAGGCGAGGCTGCGCGGCGAGGAGGCGTACCGCGGCGAGCGTTTCCGCGAGCACCCGCGCGACGTCGCCGGCGACCCCGACCTGCTCAACCTCACCCAGCCGGACGTCGTGGTCGGCATTCATCGCTCCTACCTCGAGGCGGGCGCCGACATCACGACCACCAATACCTTCACGGCCACGACGATCGGCCAGGCCGACTACGGGCTCGAGGACGCTGTATACGAGATGAACGTCGAGGGCGCGCGCCTGGCTCGCCGGGCCTGCGACGAGTGGACTGAGCAGACCGGACAGCCGCGCTTCGTGGCCGGCTCGCTCGGGCCGCTCAATGTGACGCTCTCCCTGTCGCCCCGCGTGGACGAGCCGGGCTACCGCACCCATACCTTCGACCAGGTGCGGGATACGTATGCCCACCAGGTGCGAGGACTCGTGGAGGGTGGAGTCGACCTGCTGCTCATCGAGACGGTCTTCGACACGCTCAACGCGAAGGCAGCCCTCGTGGCGGCGCAGGACGTGCTCTCGGAGCTGCGGCTCGACGTTCCGCTATGGCTCTCCTTCACGGCCGTCGACCGCAGCGGCCGCAACCTGTCCGGTCAGACCGTCGAGGCCTTCTGGACGTCAGTCGAGCATTGCGACCCGTTCATCGTGGGCGTCAACTGCTCGCTAGGGGCTACGCAAATGCGCCCGTTCGTCGAGGACCTGGCGCGCATGGCCACGACCTACACGTCCTGCTACCCCAACGCCGGCCTGCCCAACGAGTTCGGATCACACGACGAGCGCGCCGAGGACACGAGTCGCTTTCTCCGGGACTTCGCTGCCGACGGCCTGGTCAACATCGTCGGCGGCTGCTGCGGGACGACACCCGAGCACGTGCGTCAGATTGCCGCCGCCGTCCGTGAGCTCAGCCCGAGACGAGTTCCGGAGTCGCGCCCCAGGCCCCGCTTCAGCGGGCTCGAGCCGTTCGAGATCGGGCCTGACACGGGCTTCGTGATGATCGGCGAGCGCACGAACGTGACGGGTTCGGCGCGCTTCCGGAGCCTCGTCGAGGCGGACGACTTCACGGCTGCCGTGGATGTGGCGCTCGAGCAGGTGCGCGGCGGCGCGAACCTGATCGACGTGAACATGGATGCCGACCTGCTCGAGTCCGCGGAGGCGATGACGACCTTCCTGAACGTGATCGCCACGGAGCCGGAGGTCGCCCGGCTGCCCATCATGGTCGACAGCTCGCGCTTCTCCGTGGTCGAGGCCGGCCTCCGCTGTCTGCAGGGCAAGGGCGTCGCCAACTCGATCAGCCTCAAGGAGGGCGAGGAGCCGTTCCTCGAGCAGGCCCGCACCATTCGGCGCTACGGGGCGGCCGTGATCGTCATGGCGTTCGACGAGCGCGGGCAGGCCGAGTCGATCGAGCGCAAGGTCGAGATCTGCGGGCGCGCGTACGGGCTGCTCACCGAGCAGGCCGGCTTCCTGCCGGAGGACATCATCTTCGATCCGAACGTGCTCGCGGTGGCGACCGGCATCGAGGAGCACGCCGGCTTCGCAAAGGCGTTCATCGATGCGATCCCGCGCATCAAGGAGCGCTGCCCGGGCGTGCGCATCTCGGGTGGCATCTCCAACCTCTCGTTCGCCTTCCGCGGCAACGACGTCGTCCGCGAGGCGATGCACTCGGCGTTCCTCTACCACGCGATTGCCGCCGGGCTCGACATGGGCATCGTCAACGCGGGACAGCTGGTCGTTTACGAGGACATCGAGCCGGAGCTGCTGCAGCGCGTCGAGGACGTCATCTTCGACCGTCGCGCCGACGCGACCGACCGGCTGGTCGCCTATGCGGAAGACGTGCGCGGAGAGGGGACGCGCCGCGAGGTCGACGTGGCCTGGCGCGACGCACCGGTCGAGAAGCGGCTGGAGCACGCGCTGGTGCACGGGATCGTGGACTTCATCGAGGAGGACGCCGAGGAGGCTCGGCGCGCCCTCGAGCGCCCGTTGGACGTGATCGAGGGCCCGCTGATGGCGGGCATGCAGGTGGTCGGCGACCTGTTCGGCGCCGGCAAGATGTTCCTGCCCCAGGTGGTGAAGAGCGCACGCGCGATGAAGCGCGCGGTCGCCTACCTCGAGCCGTTCATGGAAGAGGAGCGGCAGCGCACCGGCACGGTCGGCCGCGCGCGCGGGAAGCTCGTCCTGGCCACCGTCAAGGGCGATGTGCACGACATCGGCAAGAACATCGTCGGGGTCGTGCTCGCCTCGAACAGCTACGAGGTCATAGACCTGGGCGTGATGGTGCCTGCCGACCGCATCCTCGACACGGCGGTAGAGGAGGGCTGCGACATCGTCGGGCTCTCGGGGCTGATCACACCTTCGCTGGACGAGATGGTGAACGTCGCGCGGGAGATGGAGCGGCGCGGTCTGGAGCTGCCGTTGCTGATCGGCGGCGCGACAACCTCGCGCCAGCACACGGCGGTCAAGATCGCCCCTGAATACACGCAGGCGACGCTGCACGTCCTGGACGCTTCCCGGGTGGTGGGCGTGGTCTCCGACCTGCTCGACCCGGTACGCGCGGCAGCACTCGACGGACGGAACCGCTCGGAGCAGGACCGCCTGCGCGAGCAGCACGGCGAGCGGCAGCGCAGGGCGCTGCTGCCGATCGCCGAGGCGCGCGAGAACGGCGAGCGCGTGCCCTTCGACGAGCTACGGGAGCCCGCCTTCGCGGGCCGCCAGGTGGTGGAGCCGGACTTGGCCACGGTTCGCGACTACATCGACTGGCAGTTCTTCTTCCACGCGTGGGAGCTGAAAGGCAAATTTCCGGCCATCCTGGAGCGGCCCGAGGCGCGTGAGCTGTACGACGACGCAACTGCGCTCCTCGACGAGCTCCTGGCCGACGGCGCTCTGCACGCCCGCGGCGTCTACGGCTTCTGGCCGGCGCGCTCCGACGGAGACGACATCGTGCTCGAAGACGGGACGCGCTTCTGCTTCCTGCGCCAGCAAGCTGCTTGGGGTGACTCGCGGCCGAACCGTTGTCTGGCCGACTACGTAGCGACGGCAGACGACCACGTTGGCGCCTTCGCGGTCGGCGTCTTCGGCGCCGACGAGCTGGCCGCCCGCTTCGAGGCGGAACAGGACGACTACCGCGCGATCATGGTCAAGGCGCTCGCCGACCGGTTCGCGGAGGCGTTCGCGGAGCTTCTGCACCAACGCGCCCGCCGTGAATGGTATGAGCCTTCGGAGCAGCTCACCCACGAGGATTTGATCGCCGAGCGCTACCGGGGTATTCGGCCCGCCTTCGGCTACCCGGCCTGCCCGGACCACTCCGAGAAGGGCAAGCTGTTCGAGCTGCTCGGCGCCGAGTCGCTTGGGCTGACGCTCACGGAAAGCTTCGCGATGCTGCCGGCGGCGGCCGTGAGCGGCATCTACCTGGGGCATCCGCTCTCCCGCTACTTCGCCGTCGGCCGCGTCGGCCGCGATCAGGTCGAGGACTACGCGCGCCGCAAGGGCGTGCCGGTGGTAGAGGTCGAGCGGTGGCTGGGCCCGAACCTGGGCTACACGCCTGACGAGGCGCTTGCGCCGGTCTAGTGCCCTCCAGGCAATTCGGCAGCATTACCTGAAGGAGCACAGTTGAAGGAAACGCGCGGCCGAGCCGAATAACCGTGGCATGCGGGGAGTTCTTGGCTATGCTCGCTCGTGAGCGCCGGCGCGGCGTTCTCGCTTTCTAAGCACGTATGCGCACGACACTCAAGCGTGGAGTAGGAAAGGCAGCTGCAGTCAACGGCGACGGCCGCGCCGTCCTGCCGCCCGGAGCGCTGTCGCCTGTCGTCCAGTACCACCAGCCACCGCCGAGCCACCGCCGGCTGCGGTGGCTCGGCAAGGTCTTCTTCTGGCTGATCGCCCTTGCCGTCATGGCGGGATCCGCGTTCGCGGCCGGCAACTGGCTCTATATCGAGGACACCGTCGACCTGATCCAGGCGCGCACGAAGGCCGTCAAGGAGACCGCCAAGCAACTCGACGTGCCGCTGCCGGGCAACCCTGCCATTGCGCTGCTCGTCGGCTACGACCGCCGGCACGGCGAGGGAGCCGATATTCCCACGCGCTCCGACACGATCATGCTCGTGCGTGCGGACCCCGAGCAGAAGACGCTCTCGCTGCTCTCGTTCCCGCGCGACCTCGGTGTGGATGTGCACTGCCCGGGCCAGGCGCCTGTCGAGGACCGCATCAACGCCGCCTACGCACGCTGCAGCTTCAAGGGCACCGTGGCGACCGTGAAGGCGCTGACCGGGCTGCCGATCAACTACCTGGTCACCGTCAACTTCCGCGGCTTCACTCAGGTGGTCGACAAGCTGGGCGGCGTCTGGGTCGACGTCGACCGGCGCTACTTCAACGACAACTCGGGCTACGGAGAGCGCTACGCGGCCATCAACCTCAAACCGGGCTACCAGAAGCTGTACGGCGGCGATGCGCTGTCGTTCGTGCGCTTCCGTCACACCGACAACGACCTGATTCGAAACGCACGTCAGCAGCTCTTCGTACGGGCGCTGAAGGAGCGGATCTCGAGCTCGTTCCAGGCCTCCACGATCCCCAAGGTGGTGGGTGCGCTGCGCCGCAACATCGAGGTGCAGCTGGGCGGCGGCGAGGAGCTCTCCGAGAAGGAGCTCCTGAGCTATGCGCTACTCGCTTACCAGCTTCCTTCCGGGAACGTCTTCCGCGTCAAGCTCGAGAACCTGACGGGCAGCGGCAGCTACGGCGACCTCTTCCAGGTGTCGCCCGAAGACATCGACGAGGCAGTCGACGAGTTCGTCCATCCGGACGTCGATGCGCCCGAGAAAGCGGCTGCGGCGGCGCTCGGGCAGAGGGCGCGGCTGAAGCGCGGGATCCCCCCTCGCCAGGTCAGCGTCGTCGCGCTGAACGGCAACAACGTCGAGGGCGCTGCCGCCAATGCCAGCGGTCTGCTCGCCGAGCGTGGTTACAACGCGCTGCTACCGCCCGAAGGCGTGGATGCGAACGCGCCGAGCTTCGACTTCTTCCGCACGCAGGTGTACTACGGGCGCAAGAATCCTCGTGCAAAGGCCGCCGCCCGGCAGGTCGCCAACCTGTTCGGCTCTGCCGACATCGCGCCGATCCCGCGGGGCGAGATCGCCGGGAAGTCCAACGGCGCCATGCTCGTCGTGGTGGTGGGAGTCACGTTCAGGGGAGCGCTGGCACCGGCACCCAAGGACCGCACGCCGAAGCGTGAGACTCCCGAGATCGTGCGCAACCCGGAGGCGGCGCGGCCGTTCGTCCGCGAAGCGCAGAAGCACGTCGACTTCCCGCTCATGCTGCCGACCGTGATCGAGAAGAACTCGTCGATCCACGAATCGGGTGCGCCCGTGCGTGCGTACAAGATTGACGGCGAGCACAAGGCCGTGCGGCTCGTCTTCCAGACCTGGTCGAACGAGTACTGGGGAATCCAGCAGATGGACTGGGCCGATGCGCCGGTCTTCGAGGGGCGAAACACCAGACGCCGTCTGGACGGCCGGGAGTACGAGCTCTACTTCTCCGGGACGCACCTGCACATGGTCATCCTCCGCGACGGCGAGCGCTCCTACTGGGTCGTCAACACCCTGCTCGACAAGCTCTCCAACAACACGATGCTCGCCATCGCGCGAGGGCTCAAGCCGCTCAGAAAGTAGGCTGCTCGGCGTGGAGGCGAGGATCACGGTCTTCGGAGCCGGCTACGCCGGGCTCGTCACCGGCGCAGGCTTCGCCGACCTCGGCCATCGCGTCGTCGTACGTGACGTGGTGCCCGAAAAGGTCCGGCAGCTGCAGGCCGGCGAGCTGCCCATCTACGAGCCCGGTCTCGACGAGGTGATCGAGCGCGCCGGTGACCGGCTGCGGTTCACGCTCGACGCGGCCGAGGCACTGCGCGACGCGGAGTTCGTCTACATCGCGGTAAACACGCCGCCGACCTACTCCGGCGACGCAGACCTGTCTCGCATCTGGACGGTGCTCGACGAGCTCGACGGTGTTCCTAAGGGCGCTGTGGTTGTCATGAAGAGCACGGTGCCGGTGGGAACGGGCGAGAAGATCCGAGCCGCCCTCGATGGGCGCGGCCTGCAGCTCGGCTACGTCTCCAACCCCGAGTTCCTGGCCGAGGGATCGGCGGTACGTGACTTCCTCGAGCCCGACCGGATCGTGGTCGGCGCGTTCGAGGAGGCGGACGGAGACCGCGTCGAGGCGCTGCACGCAGCGTTGGACGCGCCCGTCGTCCGCACCGATGTGGAGTCGGCGGAGATGATCAAGCTGGCTGCCAACGCGTTCCTCGGCACTCGCATCAGCTTCATCAACGAGATCGCCAACGTGTGCGAGCTCGTAGGCGCCGATGTGGTCGACGTTGCCTACGGAATGGGGCTCGATAAGCGAATCGGAATTAAGTATCTAAAACCGGGGATAGGATTCGGTGGTAGTTGTTTTCCGAAGGATATTTCGTTCTTGAAATTGATGGCAGGAAATTCTGGCTATCACTTCCAGCTCCTGAATTCTGTCATCGAGGTGAACGAGCTGCAGAAGCGGCGGGTCATCTCGAAGCTGCAGAAGCACCTTGGCTCGCTGCGCGGCAAGACAATCGCCCTGCTGGGGCTGGCGTTCAAGCCCAATACGGACGACCTGCGCGAGGCGCCGAGCATCGTGCTCGCCTCGCGGCTGCTCGCGGAAGGCGCCGACGTGCGCGCGTGGGACCCCGTGGCGGACGCGAGCCAGATCCTGCGCGGGGTGACGTTCTGCGAATCGGTGCTCGAGGCGGTGACCGGTGCAGACGCTGCCGTGGTCGTAACGGACTGGGACGAGTTGGGCTCGCTGGCGCGGCCGGAGGTTCACGAAGCGATGCGCCATCAGATCATCGTCGACGGCCGTAACGTGCTCGATCCGCAGGAGGCTCGCGGCGCCGGCTTCACCTACGAGGGCATAGGCCGCGCTGCCTCGCCACTCGAGGGCCTGCCCGAAACGGACGAGCCGCAGGTCCGCGAGTCTCACACGTAGAAGACGTTCCCGTTCGGGGACTAAGCCGCCGGGGACGGCCAGCCCGGGTTGGCGCGCAAGTACGCCTCGGCGCGCTCGAGGTCCTTCTGGGTATTGACCGTGAGCCAGACGCCGTCGTAACGGAACGCCCGCAGCTTGCCCTCGGCCGCCAGCTGCGGGAACGTGGTCGTCTCGTGGTCGCCGCGCTCGGGGAGGCGCTCGATTGCCTCCTCGTCCAGCACGTAGACGCCGACGTTGACCCAGAACGGGAGACGCGGTGCCTCGCGAAAGCCGGTGACGGCGTCGTCTGCGTCGACGTCGACGATACCGAACGGCGAGGTGAGCGGAACCACGACGATCGTCGCCGCGGGCGCACGTGCCTGGTGTCGGGCGAGCAGCTCCTGAAAGTCGAGGGCAAGCAGCTCGTCCGCGTTCAAGGCGTAGACAGGGCCCTGCTCGCGCCGTAGGCGGGCAGCGAAGCGCAGGCCCCCGCCGCGACCGAGCCGTTCCGGCTCCTCGGCGAGCACGATCTCCGGACCCAGCCCACCGAGCTCTTCATGGAAGAGCGCGCCATGGCCGGCGGCACAGCTCACGATCACGCGCGACACGCCGGCGGCTGCGAGCTGCCGCACGGTGTACGAGACGAGCGGCGCGCCGGCCACCGGCACGAGCGCCTTCGGCCGGCCGGCGGCCGCGGCTCCGAGACGCTTGGCCTGGCCGCCGGCGAGCAGGATCGCTTCCACGCCGGGATGAATAACAGGCGGTGCGGCCAGGAGCGGCATACACTCAGCCGCGATGGCTGCCCAGGAGCGCCGGTCGCCCGGCCAAGGCCGTCTCGACGAGTTCGCGTTCGAGCCGCGCCGCGTCGAGAAGCCGTGGGGGTACGAGCTGATCTGGGCGCTGACGGACGACTACTGCGGAAAACTGCTGTTCATCCGCGCGGGCGAGTCGCTCTCGCTGCAGTATCACCGCATCAAGGACGAGTCGTGGTACGTCCACTCCGGCCGCCTCGAGCTCGAGTTGGCTGCAACAGAGGGCACCGAGCCTCTTGCCGGCGTCGTCGGCCCGGGCGCGTGCTTCCGCTTCCGGCCGGGTACGGTCCATCGGCCCCGGGCCCTGGAAGACACGGTCATCCTCGAGGTCTCCACCCCGCAGCTCGACGACGTGGTGAGGCTCGCCGACCGTTACGGGCGAGAGGGCACGTCGGCGCCCTAGTTTGTGGCTCTGAGCCACAATCATTGACATCCTTGTGTTAAGGTTCTGCGGGTGAAGGGATTCACGGTTGGCGAGGCCGCCGAGCGCACCGGCTGGTCGGCACGCATGCTCCGCTATATCGAGCAGAGCGGTCTCGTCGTGCCGAGCCGCACCGAGTGCGCGTATCGCTCTTACGGCCTGCGCGAACTGAACCAGCTGCGCACGCTCAGGGAGCTCAAGGAGCGCTTCCGCGTCGAGCTCGGTGACATCGCCTTCCTCGTGCGGCTCAGCTCCGAGCCCGAGCTGCGCGCTGCGGTGGACACCTGGCTCGCCGGCCAGCCGGCTTTGCCGGGTGCGCCGGAGCCCGGCTGGGTGGAATGGGAGCAGCGCAAGCAGGAACGCCTGCTCGCTGCCTGACGACCAACAGGAAGAGGTTCCATGGCTACGACCAAGCGATTCGACGTGAAGGACCTGGCGCTCGCCGCAGAGGGCGTGCGCCGCATCGAGTGGGCCGACCGGCAGATGCCGGTGCTGTCGGCGATCCGCGAGCGCTTCGAGCGCGAGCAGCCGCTCGCCGGCCACCGCATCGCCGGTTGCCTGCACGTGACGACCGAGACCGCCAACCTCGTGCGCACGCTCAAGGCCGGCGGGGCGGACGTCGTGCTGTGCGCTTCGAATCCGCTCTCCACGCAGGACGACGTCGCGGCGGCGCTCGTCGACGAGTTCGACATCTCGGTGTTCGCCATCAAGGGCGAGGACAACGACACCTACTACCAGCACATCGAGGCGGCCGTCGACCACAAGCCGCAGATCACCATGGACGACGGAGCCGACGTGATCGGCGTCCTGCACTCCCACCGCCGCGAGCAGCTCGGCGACGTGATCGCCGGCACGGAGGAGACGACCACGGGCGTGATCCGCCTGAAGGCGCTCGAGCGCGACGGGGCGCTCGGCTTCCCGATCATCGCCGTCAACGAAGCGAACACGAAGCACCTGTTCGACAACCGCTACGGCACCGGCCAGTCGACCATCGACGGCATCGTGCGGGCGACGAATGTGCTGCTCGCCGGCCGCACCTTCGTCGTGGCGGGTTACGGCTGGTGCGGCCGGGGCGTCGCTATGCGCGCGAAGGGCATGGGCTCGCACGTCGTCGTCACCGAGGTCGACCCGCTGCGCGCGCTCGAGGCGTCCCTCGACGGTTATCAGGTGCTGCCCATGGAGCGGGCGGCCGAGGTGGGGGACATCTTCGTCACGGCCACGGGCGACAAGGGCGTCATCGCCCGCCAGCACATCGAGCGCATGAAGGACGGGGCGATTCTCGCCAACACCGGCCATTTCAACGTCGAGATCGACATTCCGGCGCTGCGCGGGCTGGCCACCGAGACACGCGAGGCGCGCCAGTTCGTGGAGGAGTTCAAGCTCGAGGATGGACGACGCCTCTACTTGATCGCCGACGGGCGGCTCGTCAACCTCTCGGCGGCGGAGGGGCACCCGGCGCAGGTCATGGACATGTCCTTCGCCAACCAGGCGCTCTCCGTCGAGTGGGTGATCCAGCACGCCGCGACGCTCGAGCGGCGCGTCTACCCGGTGCCCGAGCACATCGATCGCGAGATCGCGCGCCTCAAGCTCGAGACGATGGGCATCGCCATCGACACGCTCACCGAGGAGCAGGCTCACTACCTGGCGTCGTGGGACGAGGGAACGTAGGCCGAACGATCAGGCAGCGTGGCGGCGGTCGCCGGCTTCGCCGGCCGGGGCGCGAGTGAAGGCGGTCATCCTCGCCGCCGGCTACGCAACGCGGCTGCGCCCGCTCACCGACTCCGTCTCGAAGATGCTTCTGCCGCTGGCGGGGCGGCCGATGCTGGACTATCTGGCCGATCGCATCGACGCGGTCGCGGACGTCGACGCCGTGCATCTCGTGACGAATGCCCGCTTCGCCGGTGACTTTGGTCGCTGGGCGGCGGGTCGTGGGGGCCGCCTCCCCGTGGCGGTGCACGATGACGGCACGACCTCGAACGACGACCGGCTCGGCGCGATCGGGGACCTACAGTTCACGATCGAGCGCGCCGGCCTGGAGCGGGACGACCTGCTGGTCGTTGCCGGCGACAACCTCTTCGACTTCGAGCTCGCAGATCTCGTCGAGTTCTGGCGGGCGAAGGGCGACGGCAGCTGCATCGCCGTGCGCGAGATCGAGGATCCCCGGCTCTTGCGCCACTACAGCGTGGTGGACGTCGACGCCGGTGATCGCGTGACGTCGCTCGTCGAGAAGCCGGACGACCCAAGCGGGACGCTCGCGGGTGTGGCGATCTACGTCCTGCACCGCGACCACGTGCCGCTGGTGGCGCGTTACCTGGACGAGGGCAACGTGCCCGATCAGCCGGGCCGCCTCTTCGTCTGGCTGTACCCGCAGGTGCCCGTGTACGCCTACCTTTTTGCGGGTCAGTGGCTTGACATCGGTGATCTCGGGCAGCTGTTGGAGGCCGACAACCTCATGCGTGTCCGCGCAGGCCTCCCGACCCGCAGCGAATACGCGCTCACCTGACGAACACAAAGCGGCGGGCCGAGCAGTCCTTCCGTGCCGCGCCCGGCCCACCGCGTCGTCGCGACGCCTTTTCGCAACTCCCCGCGACGTGTAGACAGAAGTCGTATACCCGTTCAACAGATGATCACGCCTGGGCAACTGACCCGAGAGTTGAGGCCGGCAGGCCGGCCCTCTGTCAGCGCGAGAGGGAGCGCGCGACAACCAGCAAGGCTGCTGCCAGAAGGACCCCCGTGACGATCGCCGCTACCACCGACGTCGCCCAGGCCACGACGCAGGCAAGCAGCAACGCAGGGACCGCTATGACGGCGACCGCCTCGTACGTCGACAGCGTGCCTTCCCGCGCGGCGCGGACCCCGTGCGTCGTCGACGCGCCGATCAGCAGGAACAGGCCGGCGCTGAACGCGAACCAACCGACTGCCGAGCCCGCCCACTCGTCCTCGCCGGGCCGGCGCTGGGCGATCGCGGCGACCGGGTCGGACTGGAAGAGCGCCGCCCAGAACTCGATGACGTTGCCAACGACGAGCAGTGCAGCGCCGAGGATCGCAGCATTGGCTGCGCGTCCCGCGCGCTGCAAGCGGTAGCCGATCGTCGCCCCCAGCAACCCGGCCAGCGGCAACGTCAGCAGGCGATTCCAGTCGTCGTAGCGGAGACCGACCGGATCGTCGGCGCCCTCGCTCGCCGCGAGCGGGACGACGACGGCGAAGCCCAGCGCCGCAAGCACCGCGGCCGCCGCGCTCAGCCGCCGCCAAGAAGGCTCGATTGCGGCACCGTTGCGTATGACCGGGAACCGTAGCGTGCCGTCGTGGAGCTTCTCGATATTTTGCTGCCGCGGCGTTGCGCGGTCTGCAGCGAGCTTGGCTGGGAGGTCTGCGACGGGTGCCGCCGCGCGCTCCCGCGCTTACCTCCACCGCTTTGCCAGCGCTGCGGAGCGCCGACCGCGTGGCCCGTACGGCGCTGCGGCGAGTGCGCGGGCCGCCGCCTTGCGTTTGCGTCGGCGCGCGCCGCCGTTGCCTACGACGACCAGGTGCGCACGCTCGTGGCCGCCTGGAAAGAGCACGGGCGGCGGAGGCTCGCTGCGGTAGCTGCGGAGCTCGTCGTGGAGTGCGTGCGCTGCCCGGCAGTAGAGGCGCTCGCCTTCGTGCCAACTGATCCTGCTCGCGGCCTCACGCGCGGGCACCACCCGGCTGAGCGGCTCGCCCGGGAACTCGGCCGGCGCTGGGAGCTGCCCGTAGTGGCGGCTCTCGTGCGCGCTGAAGGTGGTATCCGGCAGCGTGGTCTCTCCCTTGCCGAACGACGCCGCAACGTGGCGCGTGCCTTCCGTACGAGCACCGACGTGCCGTCTCGCATGGCGCTAGTCGACGACGTTTACACGAGCGGCGCCACGGCGGCGGCCGCGGCGTCCGCGCTCCGGCGTGCGAGGGCCCGTCGAGTCGAGGTCGTCACCTTCGCGCGGGCCGTCCGCTAGATTCAGAGAGAGCTCTCCCGGGTACGCACCGGCGGCCCGGCTCGTGGACTGGAGGGACGATGCAGCTTCACGTGAAGGGCAAGAACCTCGAGGTCGGCGAGGGAATCCGGCTGTACGGCGAGCAGAAGTTCCGCAAGCTCGAGCGCATCCTGGACGATGCGGCCGAGGTCGAGCTGGAGCTCGCCGAGGAGCGGAACCCGTCGATCTCCGAGAACCACGTCGCGGAGGCCACAGTGCGCATGAAGCGGCATGTTGTTCGCGCTCGTGAGTCTTCGCCGGACATGAAGGCCTCGATCGACCAGCTCGTCGACAAGCTGGAGCGGCAGATCAAGAAGACGCGGGAAAAGCGCCGTAACCGACGCGCGCAGCGGGTCAACGGGCAGTCCGACGAGACGGCGCCGCAGGCGACCGAAGAGCCGCTGATCGTGCGGACGAAGCAGTTTCCGCTCAAGCCGATGACACCCGAGGAGGCCGTGCTGCGGCTCGAGCTCATCGGTCACGACTTCTTCGTCTTCCGGAACGCGGAGTCGGGCGAGGCGAACGTCGTCTACCGGCGCCGCGCCGGCAACTTCGGGTTGATCGAGCCGCAGGTGTAGCAGCGGCGTGGTCTTCCGTCGCCGCAAGCCCCTGCACGAGCAGCTCGCCGAGGGAACGGAGCTCCTCCAGTGGGAGCCGAAATACGAGCCCGTGCGGCCGTTCCAGGGGACGCTCGACGTGTTGCACGGCGGACGTCCGCGTCGCTGGGACGTCGTTGTGACCGCCGAGGCCCCGGCGCTCACGGGCGACGCCGTGGAGTTCGTCGCTCTCCCAGACGGCGTGCTGGTCGTCGACGACGCGGTGCCGGAAGGCGCGCTCGAGCCACTAGCGCTGGCGGTCGAGAAGGAGCTCGAGCGCCCCTACCGCGCCGAGGGGGTGCGGCGGACGGAGAGTGTCTGGGCGGTGGCGGCGAACCGGATCGTGGTCGTCGAGCTGCCCGAGGACATCCCCGGCGACGAGCTGGAGCTGTCGGTACAGGCCGGGGAGCGGGCACTGCTCGTCGACGGCGCTCCCTCGCTCGCATACCTCGAAACGCTGGAGGCGTACGCCCGCGAGCGCCACGCCGACTACGTCGCGCGCGCGGAGCGGCTGGACGGGACGCTCTGGGAAGTGCGCCTGTCACCGCTGTAGGAGGAGCTACCCTAGGACGAAGTGGCCGGAGCAAACGTCGGACAACTCGAGCGCTTTCTGCGCGTCGGCGAAGGCCGGCGGCGCAAGCGTCTCGCCGGACAGGCCGCCTACGTCGCGACCCTCGAGCCCGACTTCGAAGCGCTCTCCGACGACGAGCTCGCCGGCAAGACCGTCGAGTTCAAGCAGCGGATCGAGAACGGCGAGCCGCTCGAAGAGCTCCTCTTCGAGGCCTACGCAGCCGTGCGCGAGGCGTTCAAGCGGACGCTCGGAGTGCGCCTCTTCGATGTCCAGGTGATGGGCGGCATCGTCCTGCACGAGGGCGACATCGCCGAGATGAAGACGGGTGAGGGCAAGACGTTCGTCGCGGTGCAGCCGCTCTACCTGAACGCGCTGACCGGCAACAACGTCCATCTCGTCACGGTCAATGACTATCTCGCCAAGCGAGACGCCGAATGGGTAGGCCCCGTCTACGAGTTACTGGGCATGCGGGCCGGCTTCATCCAGAACATGATGCCGCACGCCCGGCGCACCGAGGCGTACGCGGGGGACATCACGTACGGCACGAACTCCGAATTCGGGTTCGACTACCTGCGCGACAACATGGCGGTCTCGCTCGACGCGACCGTGCAGCGCGGCCACACCTACGCGATCGTCGACGAGGTGGACTCGATCCTGATCGACGAGGCGCGCACGCCGCTCATCATCTCCGGCGAGCCCGAGGTGGCCGCCAAGGTGTACTACGACTTTGCCCGGATCGTGAAGCGGCTCAAGGGCGTCCAGTCCAAGGGGCTCGGCAAGGGCGTCGATGAGCTCCAGCACGTCGAAGCGGACTACCTCTACGACGAGAAGCACAAGACGGTCTCGCCCGGAGCCTCCGCCATCGAAGCCGTCGAGCGCGAGCTCCGGCTCGACAACCTCTACGACCCGCGCAACGTCCAGTTCGTCAACCACCTCGTGCAGGCACTCAAGGCGCAGGCGCTCTTCCATCGCGACCAGGAGTACGTCGTGCAGGAGGGCGAGGTGAAGATCGTCGACGAGTACACGGGCCGGATCATGGAGGGCCGCCGCTGGTCCGAGGGCCTCCATCAGGCGGTCGAGGCGAAGGAAGGCGTGAGCATCCAGGAAGAGCACGTGACGCTGGCCACCATCACGCTTCAGAACTACTTCCGGCTCTACGAAAAGCTGGCCGGCATGACGGGCACCGCAAAGACCGAGGAGAAGGAGTTCGTCGAGATCTACGGGCTGAACGTGGTCGAGATCCCGACCAACGTCGCTGTCGCGCGCGCCGACCAGAACGATTTCATCTTCAAGACCAAGGAGGCCAAGTTCGTCGCCGTCCTCGAGGACATCGTCGAACGCCACCAGCACGGCCAGCCCGTGCTCGTGGGCACGATCGACGTCGAGACCTCCGAGCATCTCTCGGAGCTCCTTGAGCGCCGCGGCGTTCCGCACAACGTGCTGAACGCGAAAGAGCACGCGCGCGAGGCGGAGATCATCAAGGACGCCGGCGAGCCGGGCGCGGTCACGATCGCGACCAACATGGCCGGCCGCGGCGTGGACATCAAGCTCGGCGCGGGCGTTGTCGGCCTCGGAGGGCTCTACGTGCTCGGCACCGAGCGTCACGAAGCGCGGCGCATCGACAACCAGCTGCGAGGACGCTCCGGCCGCCAGGGCGACCCGGGCGAGTCGCGCTTCTACCTCTCGGGCCAGGATCAGGTCGTGCGCCTGTTTGCAGGCGACCGCATCTACAACATCATGAACCGCTTCAAGCTTCCGGACGACCAGCCCATGGAGGCGAAGATCCTCTCGAACCAGATCGAGAACGCCCAGAAGCGGGTCGAGGAGCAGAACTTCGTGGCGCGCAAGAACGTCCTCAAATACGACGACGTGCTCAACGTGCAGCGCCAGGTCATCTACGAGCAGCGCCGCGAGGTGCTCGAGGGCAAGGACCTCTCGGAAGATGTGCTCGCCTGGGTCGAAGAAGCCGTTGGGCAGGTGGTGCTGCAGTACACCGAGGGCGAATACGCAGAAGAGTGGGACCTGGAGGGGCTGGTCGGGGCAATGGCGGAGTTGTACGGCTCGGACATCACGGTCGACGAGCTGCGCGAAGAGGTCGACTTGACGTCACGCGAGGCGCTCGTCGAGGAGTTCGCCGATGACGCCCGTGACGTCTACACGGCCAAGGAGGAAGATTTCGGGACGGATCCCAGCTCGGGGCAGCCCGTCATGCGCGAGCTCGAGCGCTACGTGATCTTGCAGGTGGTCGACACGCGCTGGCGCGAACACCTGGACAACATGGACTACCTGCGGGAGGGCGTGCACCTGCGCGCCATGGCACAGAAGGACCCGCTGGTCGAGTACCGCGCCGAGGGTCACCAGATGTTCGAGGAGCTCGGTCGCATGGTGCACGAAGAGGTCGTCTACCTCCTCTTCCACGCGCAGCTCCAGCCGGGCGACCTCGACCTGGCCCGTGAGAACGGCGGCGGAGACGGGAGCCTCTCGTACGAGCATCAGTCGCTGGCCGGCTCGGATGCGATCGCGGCTGCCGGTGCCGGAGCTGTCGCCGGAGCGCCGTCTGCCGCCGGCGGCGCGGCCGGTTCGGTCGCCGGCACGCTCGGAGCCGGAGGCACCTCGGTGGCAACGATGCCGCAACAGCGCGTGGTCTCCGAGGA
>DAITAO010000079.1:0-14887 GCA_036824245.1 Gaiellaceae bacterium
CCTCGCCGGCGCCGGCGTTCCGCTCGCCGGCATGCGCATCGTGGACGGCTCGGGGCTCTCTCCGTACAACCGGCTCACCGCGCAGGCGCTCGTCGGCATTCTGCGCGCCGCGTGGAACGACCTGGAACTGCGCCAGACCTTCGTCATGAGCCTGCCCGTGGCAGGTCTGAGCGGGACGCTCGCCGACCGCCTGCGCTCGCCGCCGGCGCTTGGACGGGTGGCCGCCAAGACCGGGACGACTGAGAGCGCGTGCACCCTGGCGGGCTATGTCCGCAACCGCTTCGCTTTCGCGGTGTTGCACAACGGGCGGCCGGTCTCCTCGTACTGGGCGCGTCGCGCCCAGGACCGCTTCGTCGCCGTTCTGGCCGCTCAATAGAACGGTTTTCGGGATGACTTCGGGCGGCACACTGCTTCACTCCGAGAGGGGTTCAATCAACTTGGTCAGATCGTCCTCCGAGAGCACCGCCGTACCGTGCTTCTGTGCTCCCTTGACCTTCGAGCCGCCCGGGTTGTCGCCCGCGATCAGACCCGCCGTTTTCTTCGACACCGAATCGGCTACCTTGGCGCCGAGGGCTTCGAGCGCCGCCGCGGCCTGCTCGCGCGTGTAACCCTCGAGCGTGCCGGTAATCACGTACGTCTTCTCGCTCAGGGGCCCTTCCACCGGCCGGTCCTGCTCGCCGCTCTCGAGCTGCAGCCCGAGCTCACGGAGCTCGGTCACGAGCGCGAGGTTTTGCTCGTCCGTGAACCACTCGGCGATCGCCTCCGCCCGCTCGGGACCGATCCCGTCCACCTCCATGATCTGCTCCTGGCTGGCGTCCAGCAGCCTGTCGACGGAGCCGAAATACCGGGCGAGGTTCTGTGCGGTTACCCAGCCTACGTCGGGGATATTGAGCCCGTAGAGCACGCGCCGAAAAGGGATCTCCTTCGACTGGGCGATCGCAGCGATCGCGTTGGTGGCCGAACGCTCCTGAAAGCCGTCCAGCTCCATGAGCTGCTCCTTTGTGAGCCGGTAGAGGTCGGGCAGCGACCGGACGAGGCCGAGCGTCCACAGTCGGCGCGCCAGCTGCTCGCCCACCCCTTCGATGTCGGCTGCGGCCTGCACCCAGTTGATGAGCGCTTCGAGGCCGCGTGACTCGCACGCCGGGTTGGGGCAGCGGTGCATGGCCTCGCCCTCCGGCTTGACGATCTCAGCGCCGCACAGCGGGCATTTCTTCGGCATCCGGAAGCGCTTGGTACCGGGCTGATGATCGCCTGCGGGGCCGACGATCTGGGGGATCACGTCGCCGGCGCGCTGCACGATCACGATGTCGCCCTGACGAATGTCCTTGCGGTTGATGTCCTCCTCGTTATGCAGCGTGGCCCGCGAGATGGTGACGCCGCCGACCTCCACCGGCTTGAGCACGGCCCAGGGATTGAGCGCCCCCGTCCGTCCCACGCGCACCCGGATCTCGAGCAGCTTCGTCGTAGCAGTCATGGGAGCCCATTTGTGGGCACGCGCCCAGCGCGGTCGACCGTGGAGCGCGCTCAGGCGGCGCTGCTGGTCGAACGAGTCAACCTTGACGACGATGCCGTCGATCTCGTAGTCCAGCTCGAGCCGGCGCGTCTCCCACTCGCGGCAGACCTCGGCGACCGACTCGATCGTCTCGTGCCGCTCGGCGAGCGGGCTCGTGCGGAAGCCGCGCTCGCGTAGCCACTGGAGAGCCTCCCAGTGGCCCTCGGCGGGCAGGCCTTCGTGATGCCCCATGCCGTGCACCCAGATCGACAGCGGTCGCTCGGCGGTGATCGCGGAGTTGAGCTGACGCAGCGAGCCGGCCGCCGCATTTCGGGGGTTCGGCGCGGTGCGCTTCCCTTCTGAGACGAAACGCTCGTTGAGGGCCCTGAAGCCGGAGAGCGGCATGTAGACCTCGCCACGCACCTCGAGCACGGCCGGCGGCTGCTCTCCGTCCGGCAGCACCATGCGCGGCAGCACTGCACGCAGCGTGCGCAGATTGATCGTGACGTCCTCCCCGCGATAGCCGTCGCCGCGGGTCGCGCCGCGCACGAGCGCGCCGTGCTCGTAAACGAGCGAGACCGCCGAGCCGTCGATCTTGGGCTCTGTGACGAACGCGATCGGCTCGTCCGAGTCGAGGCGCTTTCGCAGATCGTCGGCCCACTTCGTGAGCGCCTCGGTGGTGGTGACCTTGTCGAGGGACCCCATGGGCGAGAGATGCTCGACCTTCCTGAAGCCCTCGGCGGGCGGAGCACCAACCCGTCTCGTCGGCGAGTCGTCCGTCGCGAGCTCGGGATGCGTTTCCTCGAGCTGGCGCAGCTCGTCGTACAGCCGGTCGTAGTCGGCGTCGGAGACCTCGGGGTCGTCCAGCACGTGATAGCGGTACAGGTGGTGGTCGAGCTGCTTGCGCAGCTCGGCGGCACGCGCAGCGGGTGTGGTCGACTTAGAGGACACGGAGCAGCTCCTCCGGCCGCTCGACCAGCGCGTCCGGCTGCTCAGCCGCGAGGCGCTCGCGTGTGTGGATCCCTCCCCACGCGACCGCGACGGCGGCCAGCCCGCCCGCCTTCGCGGCCTGGATGTCGAAGGGGGAGTCGCCGACGTATGCGGCGCGCTCGACGTGAGCGACCAGCCGCTCGACCGCCAGGAGGAGAGCCTCGGGGTCGGGCTTGTGCTCGTGGACGTCGTCGCCCGTGATCACCTCGTCGAAGAACTGGCGGAGCGGCAGGATCTCGAAGGTCAGCTCGACGGTCGGCCGGCTCTTGACTGTGACGACGCCAAGGCGGCGTCCCTGCTCCTTCAGGCGCGTGAGCACAGGCTCGATGCCGGCGAACGTGCGCACGCGCCGGTACACCTCCACGTTGTGGTCGCGGTAGGCCTGCACGAGATCGTCGACGCGGTCGGGGTCGAATTCGGCCATCTGGCGATGGATGCCGTGGCCGCCGACGTTTGCCATCAAGACGTCCTCGGCGAGCTCGCGGCCGAGCACGGTACGGGTGGCATGGCGAAACGACGAGAGAATCAGCGCGCCGGAGTCGATCAGCGTGCCGTCGAGGTCGAAGAGAACCGTGTCGAAGCGCATCGCGGCCATCGTATCGGGGCGCCTGACGTGCTCCGCGCGATGCACGAATCGTGCGCTTTCCGGCGCAAACATGCCACCCACCCGCGCGACTCTCACCGCTAGCCTCAAGCCGGAGGGAGGCCCGCGGCCGGCCCCGGCGGGACACGTCTCTGGCGGTCGGGTCAGTACTGGACGCTGTCCAGGTACAGGCCCCAGGGCGGGGCCGTCGTGCCCGCCTCGCTGCGCGGGCGCCCTTCCAGGAGCTCCGCGATCCGGGCCGGCGGCAGCTCCAGCATAGTGCCCACGAGCGTACGAACCATGTGCCGCAGGAAACTGTCAGCCGTGATCTCGAATGCGAGCACGTCTCCGTCACGCTGCCAGGTCGCCGATAGGACGCTGCGTCGAAAGACCTCGTGCTGCGTCACTGTCGGCGTGAACGCGCGAAAGTCGTGCTCGCCGACGAGCAGCGCAGCCGCCTCGTCGAGCGCACCCTTTTCGACCGGTCTGGCCACCCACCAGCTGCGCCTCGCTTCGAACGGCGAAGGAGTGGGACGCTGCCAGATCCGGAAGCGGTAGCTGCGAGAGCGCGCAGAGTGGCGCGCGTGGAAGTCTTCGGGCGCGGCCTCCGCCTCGACAACAGCCAGATCGTCTGGCAGCAGCGCGTTGAGCGCCTCCGCGGCACGGTCAGGCGGCGCACCGCCCGTCACCTCAAGGCTTGCGACGTTGGCGCGTGCGTGCACGCCGGTGTCCGTGCGCCCGGCGACGGCCAGCTCGCCCCAGGACGCGAACACGCGGTCGAGCGCGGCGCGCAGCTCGCCTTCGGCAGTGCGCAGGCCGGGCTGGGCGGCCCAGCCGTGGAAGTCGGAGCCCTCGTACTCGAGCGTCAGCTTGAGGCGCACCCTGGCGCGCGCTCTCCGCCTACGTCGCGGCGGCTTCCTGCTCCGAACGGCTGCGCCGCGCCGGCTCCGCGGGCGCGTCCGGCACGAAGTCGACCAGCTCGAGGTAGACCATCGGCGCTGAGTCGCCCGGCCGCGGGCCGAGCTTGACGATGCGCGAATACCCCCCCGGCCGCTCGACGAAGCGCGGGCCGACGTCGGCGAACAGCTTGTGAACGATCTCCTGCGATCGCAGGTACGACAGCGCACGGCGCCGCGCGGCAAGGTCGCCTCGCCGGCCCAGCGTGATCATCTGCTCGGCGATCGGGCGCACCTCCTTGGCCTTCGCCTCGGTGGTCTTGATGCGCCCGTGCTCGATCAGGGCGCCGGCCAGGTTGGCGTACAGCGCCTTGCGGTGCGAGGCGTCGCGGCCCAGCTTCCTTCCCGAGCGGCGGTGCCGCACTAGCGGTCACCTCGCGCGGAGATCGTGCCTGTCGGCCGCGAAAGGCAAGCCGGACTAGGACGCAAGGAGCGCAATTACTCGTCTCCGCGGAGGTTGAGGCCGTGCGCGGCGAGCGTCTCCTTGACCTCCTCGATCGACTTCTTGCCGAAGTTCGGGATGGCCGCGAGCTCGTTCTCGCTCTTCGTGACGAGATCCCCGATGGTCTCGATGCCGACGCGCTTCAGGCAGTTGTAGGAACGCACTCCCAGCTCGAGCTCCTCGATGGGGAAGTTCTCCATGCCGTGCGCGAGCGACGGCTCGGCCGCCTCCGCCGGGGCGGCTTCCGCGAATCCCTCGATCTTCTCGATGTCGGTGAAGATGGCGAGCTGGCGGATGAGAATGTCGGCCGCCGCACCGATTGCTTCACGCGGGTCGATCGATCCGTCGGTCGTGACATCGAGCTTGAGCTTGTCGTAGTCGGTGCGCTGGCCTACGCGCGCCGCCTCGACGTCGTACGACACGCGGCGCACAGGCGAGAAGATGGAGTCGATGGGAATGACGCCGATCGTGTGCTCGGTCCCGCGGTTCATCTCCGCCGGCACGTAGCCGCGGCCGCGGCCGATTGTGATCGTCATCTCCAGCTTGCCGCCGTCCGAGAGGTGGGCGATCTCGAGCTCCGGGTTGAGGATCTCGAGGTCGGCCGGAGCCTCGATGTCACCTGCCGTGATGATGCCGGCGCCCTTCTTCGCGAGGCGCACCTCGATCTCGGGCGACGCACCGTGCAGGCGGCAGATGAGGCTCTTGAGCTGCAGGATGATGTCGGTGACGTCCTCCCGCACGCCCGCCAGCGTGGTGAACTCGTGGGCGACGCCCTCGATCTTCACCGAGGTCACCGCCGCACCCTCGAGCGACGAAAGCAGGACGCGCCGCAGCGAGTTGCCGAAGGTGTAGCCGAAGCCGCGGTCGAGCGGCTCGATGACGAACATGCCGCGCTGGCCGTCCAGCTCTTCGTGGACGATGCGCGGGATCTGGAACTCCATGAGCGACGTACGTGTTGCCAAGACTCTTCCTTTCTGTCCTTTTCCTCCAGGTGCCCCGAGGGCTACTTGGAGTACAGCTCGACGATCAGCTGCTCCTGGACCGGCGCGTCGATCTCCTCACGCTCCGGCCACCTGAGCACCTTTCCGGTCAATCCTTCATGGTCAGCCTGCAGCCAGGGTGCCACCGACGCGGTCAGGTCGGTCGCGTCGCGCACAACCGGCTCGGCCGCTGAGTTGGGCGTGATCGTGACGACGTCGTTGGGCCGGGCCTGGAAGCTCGGTACGTTCACGCGCCGCCCGTTGACGTAGAAGTGTCCATGCCGCACCAGCTGGCGCGCCTGGGCGCGCGAGACTGCGAAGCCCAGCCGGTACACGACGTTGTCGAGCCGGGTCTCGAGCGTGCGCAGCAGGTTCTCGCCGGTGATGCCGGAGCGTCGCGCCGCCTTCTCGTAGTAGGCGCGGAACTGCTTCTCCAGCAGGCCGTAATAGCGGCGCGCCTTCTGCTTCTCGCGCAACTGCAGCAGGTATTCGGACTGCTTGATGCGGCCGCGGCCGTGCTCGCCCGGCGGATACGAGCGGCGTTCCACCGAGCACTTCTCCGTCAGACAGCGCTCGCCTTTCAGGAAGAGCTTCATGCCCTCGCGGCGGCAGAAGCGGCATTTCGGGCCAAGTGTGCGAGCCATCAGCGATCACCGTCCGTGCATATCGTGCCGACCAGCCGCGAAAAGCGAGCCAGGCTAGGACGCACGGAGCGCTCGTAGCCGGAGGCTACGGGCGCGACTGAGGACGACGCATGGCGACGCTTTGCAGCGCACTGGTCGGTGCGAGATGCATGGATGGTGAGCGCCATCAAACTCTGCGTCTCTTCTTCGGACGGACGCCGTTGTGCGCCTGGGGCGTCACGTCCCTGACGCCCAGTACCTCGAGCCCCGCTGCCTGGAGCGAGCGGATGGCGGTCTCGCGGCCGGAGCCCGGTCCCTTGACGAAGACTTCCACCTTTTGCAGCCCGTGCTCCATGCCCTTGCGCGCGCACGAATCGGCTGTCACCTGGGCGGCGAACGGCGTGGACTTGCGCGAGCCCTTGAAGCCGGCCGAGCCGGCCGATTCCCACACGATCACGGCGCCCTCCTTGTCGGTGAGCGTGACGATCGTGTTGTTGAACGAGGTCTTGATGTGCGCCTGGCCGACCGCGATGTTCTTCTTGACTCGGCGGCGTGTGCGGCCGCGAGCCGCCTGCCTGCGAGGTGGTGCCATGCGCTAGGCCGCCTTTGCCTTCTTGCCGCGGCCGACGGTCCGCTTCGGGCCCTTGCGTGTACGGGCGTTCGTCTTCGTCCGCTGTCCGTTCACGGGCAAGTTGCGCCGATGGCGGACGCCGCGGTAGGCGCCGATCTCGCCGAGGCGCTTGATCGACTGCGAGCGCTCCCGGCGCAGGTCGCCCTCGACCTGCAGGTTGCCGTCGATGTACTCGCGCAGGCGTGTGATCTCCTCGTCCGTGAGATCGCGCACCTTCGTCTCGGGCGAAATGCCGAGCTCGGAGCACACCTGCCGCGACGTGGAAGGTCCGATTCCGAAGATGTATGTGAGACCAACCTCGAGACGCTTCTCGCGAGGCAGGTTGACACCGGCAATTCTGGCCAAGCTTCCTCCTCCTAGCCCTGTCGCTGCTTGTGCCGCGGGTTCGTGCAGATGATCATCGTGCGGCCGTGCCGCTTGATGACGCGACAGCGCTCACACATTGGCTTCACGGACGGTCTGACTTTCATCTCGAACCTCGGCTCAGCGGTAGCCATCCTCCTGACAGGAACCGCGCTCGGCGAGCGCGGTTATCGCGACACAGCGAATGACGCAGCCCGGCTGCGCCGTGCGGCATTGTAGCAAGCGGCATCGCGCCGACAGACGGCTCCCTACCCCGCGGCCTCGCTGCGTTCGGGCAGCCGCGTCCCGACACCTGGATGCGGCCAGGTGAGGATGCGCGGCTCGCCTTCTGTGATCGCGACGGTGTGCTCGAAATGCGCCGCCAGGGAGCCGTCGGCGGTGGAGATCGACCAGTCGTCGTCGTGCAGCACGATGCCCCACTCACCTGCGGTGATCATCGGCTCGATGGCGAAGACCATGCCCGGGGCGAGGCGAGGGCCGCGGCCGGCAGGACCGTAATTGGGGATCTGCGGGTCCTCGTGCATGACGCGCCCGACCCCGTGGCCCACGAGCGCACGCACAACCGAGAAGCCTGCCGCCTCCGTCACCTGCTGGATTGCGTGTGAGATGTCGCTCAGGCGGCGCCCCGCCCGGCACTGCTCGACGCCGGCCGCGAGCGCCTCCTGGCAGACGTCCAGCAGGCGGGTCGCCTCGGGGCTGACCTCACCCACCGGAAATGTGTACGCCGCGTCACCCACGAAGCCGCCCAGCGTGACGCCGACGTCCACGGAGAGGATGTCGCCGTCCCTGAGCGCGTACAGGCCCGGGATGCCGTGCACGATCATCTCGTTCGGCGACGTACAGAGAGCGGCCGGGTAGCCGCGGTAGCCCTTGAAGGTGGGCTGGCCGCCATGCTTGCGGATGAACTCCTCGGCCAGTCGATCGAGCTCGGCGGTCGTCACGCCGGGCCGCATGTGCTCGGAGAGCAGCTCGAGCGTCTCGGACACCACGCGCCCCGCGCGCGCCATGCGCTCGATCTCGTCTCCCGACTTGCGGATGATCACGCTGCGCTCCGGTCGGCCAGTTGCTCGAGCGCGGCCTGGATCTCGGCGAAGACCTCGTTGATGGAGCGGTCGCCGTGGATGCTGACCAACTTGCCCTTCGTGCGGTAGTGCTCGACGAGCGGCTCGGTCTTCTCACGGTACGTTGCGAGGCGGGCGCGGATGGCGTCCGGCATGTCGTCCGAACGGCGCTCGTTGCGGGCCCGCCCGAGCAGCCGCTCGAGCGCGATCTCATCCGAGAGCTGCAGCGCGAAGACGACGTCCAGCTCGCGTCCGATCTCCCGCAGCATCGCGTCCAGCGCGTCGGCCTGCATCATCGTGCGCGGGAACCCGTCTAGCACGAAGCCCTGTGCGGCATCGGACTGGGCGAGACGCTCGCGGATCAGATCGATGATCAGCTCGTCCGGGACGAGCCCACCGCGGTCGTAGATCGGCTTGACGCGCTCGCCCAGCTCGGTTCCGGCCGCGATCGCTTCGCGCAGCATGTCGCCAGTGGCGATGTGCGGCAGGCCGTATTCGGCCGCGATCCGCTTGGCCTGCGTCCCCTTGCCCGCGCCCTGCGGACCGAGCAGAAGAATGTTCACCTCACGCCTCCTCGCGCCACTCGCTTGCCTCCTTTGCCAGCAGCGCCCCAGGGACGCGTGACACGACTACTTCAGGAAGCCTTCGTAGGAGCGCATCATCATCTGCGACTCCATCTGCCGCATCGTGTCGAGCGCCACGCCGACCGCGATCAGCACCGATGTGCCTCCGATCGCCCCCGCCGTCGCCTGTGAGAACCCGAAATAGACGATCGCAATGCTCGGCAGCGTCGCGACGATCGCGAGGTACAGCGAGCCGGGCAGCGTCAGGCGGGTCAATACTCGGTCGAGGTACTGGGCCGTCGGCGGGCCGGGCCGGATGCCGGGCACGTAGCCTCCGTGCTTGCGCAGGTTGTCCGCCTGGTCGATCGGGTTGAACTGGACCGCCGTGTAGAAGTACGTGAAGATCACGATCATCAGCGCCTGCGCGAGCAGGAAGGGCCAGTCGGTGTACGAGAAGTACTTGTTGATGAAGCCCTGCGTCTGCGGGAAGTACTGGCCGATGGTCGGCGGGAAGGCCATCAGCGCGGCCGCGAAGATGACCGGGATGACGCCGGCCATGTTGACCCGCAGCGGCATGTAGGTCGAGCCGCCGGTCGTCATCCTCCGGCCGACCATCCGCTTGGCGTACTGGATTGGAATGCGGCGCTGGCCCTCCTGGATGAACACGACCGCCACGACGATGGCGATGGCCATGATCGGCAGGAACAGGCGCTCTGTGACGCCGCCGTTGTACCAGGCGCTCACTCCGAGCGGAAGCCCGGTGAGGATGGACGCGAAGATCAGCAGCGAGATGCCGTTGCCGATGCCGCGCTTCGTGATCAGCTCGCCGAGATACATGAGCAGTGTCGCGCCGGCCGTCAGCGTGAGGACGATCAGCACCATGTTCCCGAGGCTTGCGTCGAGGATGCCCTGGCGCGAGAAGAGGTATGCGTAGCCGGTCGCCTGCGCGGCCGAGAGCGCGACGGTCAGGTAGCGCGTGTACTGGTTGATCTTCGCGTAGCCCGACTCGCCCTCCTTCTGGAGCTGCTCGAGCTTCGGAACCACGACGGTGAGCAGCTGCAGGATGATCGACGCGGTGACGTACGGCATGATCCCGAGCGCGAAGACGGCGAACTGCGACAGCGCCCCGCCCGAGAAGAGGTTGAGCAGGCTGAGGACCGTGCCACCCTGCCGGTCGAAGTAGCCCTCGATCTGCTCGGAGTCGATACCCGGTGCCGGTACCCATGAGCCGAAGCGGTAGACGAGCAGGATGAAGGCGGTGAAGAGCACGCGGCGGCGGAGCTCCGGAACGCGCCAGGCATTCGCGAGCCACGAGAACACCTAACGCTCACCGCCCGCGCAGATCGCGATCTTCGGCCGCGGCATCACTCGGTCCCCTCCTCCTCGGCAGCCGGCTCCTCGGTGGCTGCCTCCGGCTCATCGGGCGCCGCCTGCGCTTCAGCCGCGGGCCCAGGCGTCGCCGGCTTCGCCTTCGCCTTTGCGCGGCGCCTCTTCTTCTTCACGGGCTCACGGAGCGCGACAGCCGTGCCGCCGGCGGCCTCGATCTTCTCTCGCGCAGCGGCGGAAAACCGGTGAACCGTGACCGTGAGCTTCTTCGTGAGCTCGCCTTCTGCCAGGACCTTCACATCCACGCGCATGTTCTTGATCAGGCGCTTGCCGATGAGCGCCTCGAGCGTCACCTCGGCCCCTTCGTCGAAGCGCTCCTCGAGGTCACGCAGATTGACGGGCTGCGTGGAGGTCCGATGCGGTCCGATCGGCAGCGCGTCCTTCGAGTACGGGCCGCGCAGCTTGCCGAGCCGCATGTAGAGCGGGTTCTGACCGCCCTCGAAGCCGGGCCGCATCTTGTGCGAGCCGGAGCGCGACTTCTGCCCCTTGATGCCCCGGCCGGAGTAGCGCCCCTTGCCGGACCCCATGCCGCGGCCGACACGCTTGCGATCGCGTCGTGCCTGGGCGGGCTTCAGCGTCGAGAGATTGAGCTCCTCGGCCATGGTTTCGCGGGTCAGGCCTCCTCGACGCGCACGAGGTGCCGCACCTTTCTCAGCATACCGGCGAGCTGTGCGCTCTCCGCGTGCTCCGACGAGCGGCCGATGCGCCCCAGACCGAGTGCGCGCAGCGTGCCGCGGTGCCGCTCGCTCTGCCCGATCGAGCTGCGCACCTGGGTGATGCGGAGTAGAGCCATCAGGACTTCTTCTCCTCGTCGGAGACAGCGTCCTTCACGCGTTCGACGACGTCCTCGGCCGCCTCGACGGCCTGCTCGACGACCGCAATCTCGCGGGCGCGCTCGACAACCGCCTCGGCAGCGCCGGCAACAGCCGCCGCCGTCGCCGTGGCCGCCCGCTCGACCGCGCCGGGCTGCTCCTCCGCCGGGGCGGCCCGCGGCGGCAGCACGTCCGCGATCGTCTTACCCCGGGTCTTGGCGACCTCCTCGGGGCGGCGCAGGCTCTGGAGCCCGTTGACGGTTGCCTTGAGCATGTTGATGGGATTCGTCGTGCCGAGGCTCTTGGCGAGGATGTCCCGGATGCCGCCCAACTCGAGCACGGCGCGCACGCCGCCACCCGCGATCACGCCGGTGCCCTCGCTGGCGGGCCGTAGGAGAACGCGCGCGGCCCCGTACTTCCCGATGATCCCGTGCGTGATCGTCTGGCCGTGCTTCGGAACGGTGAAGAGATTCTTCTTCGCGTCGTCGACGGCCTTCGCGATCGCGAGCGGCACCTCGCGGGCCTTCCCGTAGCCCACACCGACCCGGTCGACCTCGTCGCCGATCACGACGAGTGCCGTGAAGGAGAAGCGCCGGCCGCCCTTGACGACCTTGGCCACGCGGTTGATCTCCACCACGCGCTCCTTGAGCTCTCTGGACTCGGCGATTTCGACGTTGCTCACTAGATCTTGAGGCCTCCTTCGCGGGCACCCTCGGCGAGCGCCTTGACGCGTCCGTGGTACAGGTAGCCGGCGCGGTCGAACACGACTGTCTCGATGCCCGCCTGCTTGGCGTTCTCCGCCAGCAGCGCGCCGACGGCGCGCGCCTGGTCGCTCTTCGACCCTTCCTGTTTCGTCAGGTGCAGCCAGCTCGCGGCCGACAGCGTACGGCCGTCGACGTCGTCGACGAGCTGCGCCTCGATGCCGCGGTTCGAGCGGAAGACGACCAGGCGGGGGCGCTCGGCGGTGCCGAAGATCTTGCCTCGCACGCGCCGGTGGCGGCGCTGGCGAGCCTGCGCGACGGACAGCTTGCTCACGCCCTCTTTCCGACCTTCCTTCGGACGTACTCGCCCTCGTATCGGATGCCCTTGCCCTTGTATGGCTCGGGCGGGCGCACCTTGCGCACCTCGGCGGCAATCTGCCCCACCTGCTGTTTGTCGATGCCCTTCACGATCACCTGGGTCGGCGCCGGCACTTCGAAGGTGATGCCCCTGGGCGCCTCCTTGACGACCGAGTGCGAGTAGCCGACGTTCAGCTCGAGCGACGTTCCCCGCAGGGCCGCCCGGTAGCCGACGCCCTGGATCTCGAGCCGTTTCTCGAAGCCCTTCGTGACGCCCTCGACCATGTTCGCAACGAGTGTGCGCGTCAGGCCGTGCAGCGCGCGGTCCTCCCCACGCTCGGACGGGCGCTTGACCACCAGCCTGCCGTCCTCGCGCTCGACGATGATGCGCGCCGGGATCTGCTGTTGCAGCTCACCGAGCGGCCCGGAGACCATCACGCGCCGAGGGTCGACCGAGACGTTGACGCCGTCCGGAAGCTCGATGGGCCTTTTACCGATTCTGCTCATGGTTCGCGAGTAAGCGGGACCTCACCAGACGAAGCAGATGACTTCTCCGCCGACTCCTCGCTCGGCGGCCGTCTTGCTCGTCACGAGCCCCTGGGAAGTCGAAAGGATAGCCGTGCCCATGCCGCCCAGTACCCGCGGCAGCCGGTCCTTGCGCGCATAGACGCGCCGTCCCGGCCGGGAGATGCGCTTCAGGTTCGTGATCACGCGCTCCCTGTTGCGCCCGTACTTGAGCTCGACGACGAGCGTGTCGAAGCTCTCCCCCTTATCCACGTGGTAGCCGAGGATGTACCCCTCCTCCTTGAGGATTCGCGCGACCTCCTCCTTCAGCCGCGAGGTGGGCATCTCGGCGCGCTCGTGCATCGCCTTGTTGGCGTTGCGGATGCGCGTCAGCATGTCTGCGATCGGATCGGTCAGCATGGGGTCACCAACTGGACTTGGTCATGCCCGGGATCGCGCCCTGGTGCGCGAGCTCGCGCAGGCAGATCCGGCACATTCCGAACTTGCGGAACACGGCGCGCGGCCGGCCGCAGCGGTTGCAGCGCATGTAGTTGCGCACCCGGTACTTCTGCGGGCGGGCGGCCTTCGCGACGAGGGACTTCTTCGCCATTGCTATGCCTCACCTCTCTCATCGCGCGAGCCGGCGAACGGCAGGCCCATGCCACGGAGCAACGCATGCGCCTCCTCGTCCGTCTTCGCGCTGGTCGTGATCGTGACATCGAGCCCGCGGATGGACGAGACGCTGTCGTAGTCAATCTCGGGGAAGATGATCTGCTCACGGATGCCCAGCGAGTAGTTGCCGCGCCCGTCGAAGGATTCGGGGTTGAGGCCACGGAAGTCGCGGATGCGGGGCAGCGCGATCGAGACGAGCCGGTCCAGGAACTCGTACATCCGGTCTCCGCGCAGGGTCACCCGGGTCCCGACCGGCATGCCCTCGCGGATCTTGAAGCCGGCGATCGATCTGCGGGCGCGACGCAGCTGAGCACGCTGGCCGGCGATGGTGGTGAGCTCCTCCATCGCGCTGTCCAGCGCCTTCGCCTCGGTCTTGGCCTCGCCGACGCCCATGTTGAGCGTGATCTTCTCGACTCGCGGGACGTCCATGATCGTTGAGAGCCCCAACTCCTCCTTCAGGCGCGCGCGCAGCTCCTCGTTGTAGAGCTGCTTCAGGCGCGGCACGTACCCGTTGCGCGCCGATTCGGTACGGGTCTCGGTCTTCGTAGCCACTACTTGTCTATCTCCTGCCGGCAATCCGCGCGCTTGCAGACACGCACGTGCACCCGCCGGCCTTTGATCTCCTTGACCTCGCCGCCGACGCGCGTCGGACGCCCGCACACCGGGCAGACCAGCATCACATTGGAGATGGGCAGCGGCGCCGGCTTGTCGATGACGCCGCCGGGCAGCATCTGCATCTGTCCCATGCGGTTCGAGTCGCGAAGCGGGCGCGGCTTCGTGTGCCGCTTGACGACGTTCAGGTTCTCGACGACGACGCGGCGCTCCTTCGGGCGCGCCTCCAGCACGCGACCCTGCTTGCCGCGGTCCTTGCCGCTCAGGATGTGGACGAGGTCGCCCTTTTTGATCTTCAGCTTCTGGCTCACAGCTACAGCACCTCCGGGGCAAGCGAGACGATCTTCATGAAGTTCTTGTCGCGCAGCTCGCGCGCCACGGGCCCGAAGATGCGCGTGCCGCGCGGGTTGCGTTGGTTGTCGATGATCACAGCGGCGTTCTCGTCGAAGGCGATCTGCGTGCCGTCGTTTCGCCCGTACGCCTTCTTGGTGCGCACGACGACTGCCCGTACGACCTCGCCCTTCTTGATCGTCCCCTGCGGCGTGGCACTCTTCACCGTACCGACGATCACGTCCCCGACCCGCGCGTAGCGGCGCTTTGAACCCCCCATCACGCGGATGCAGAGCAGCTCACGGGCACCGGTGTTGTCGGCTACCCGCACTCGTGTCTCCTGCTGGATCATGTCGCGTTACTTGGCCTTCTCGACGACCTCGGCGAGCCGCCAGTTCTTTGTCTTCGACAGAGGGCGCGTCTCGATGATGCGCACGACGTCGCCCACGCCCGCCGTGTTCTGCTCGTCGTGGGCGTGGAACTTGCTCGAACGGCGCATGACCTTCTTGTAACGGGGATGCGCCTTCACCGTCTCCACCAGCACGACGATCGTCTTGTCCATCGCCGCCGACACCACGACACCTCGGCGCTCCTGGCGACGGCCACGGTCTCGCTCGGGCTTCGGCACCCGGACGATCGGACGGCGCTCGGCCGGCTGCTCGCGCGTCGGCTTGCTGCGCTGACGGCGCTGCGAGCGAGGTAGGCGCTTCCTCTTCTTCTTCGCCGGCGGCGCCTCAGGGACCGCCGGCGCTTCCGCCTCGACAGGAGCGCTCTCGGCCACAGGCGCCTCGGCTGCTTCCTCGACCGGCGCTTCCTCCTGCTCAACCTC
>DAITAO010000080.1:0-9359 GCA_036824245.1 Gaiellaceae bacterium
CGCGCCGGGCTCGCCGCCGGCGGAACAGCCGGAGCCGCAGGACGAGACGCCGCCGGTCGCCCAGCCTCCGGCTGCGCCACCCGGCAGTGTGCCGGCGCCAGGCACCTCGAGCTCACCCACGCCACCGCCGGTGACGTCGGCAACGACGCCTACCCCTCCACCGCCCACGCCGCCGACCCCACCGACGACGCCGCCTACGCCGCCCACGCCCACGCCGCCGACCCCGCCGACTCCGCCGCCCACGGGTGGCGTGACGGACCCGATCACGCAGCCGATCGTCGAAGGGCTGCGGCAGCTCCTCCTCGCCCAGAACCGCGGCGTGCCGGACCTGGTCTCGAAAACTGAGCGTCCCTCCAACAAGCCCAGCGACGCCGGCACGAACGACCGACCGGGAACGCCGGCGCCGGGTGACACCAGCCCCCCGAGCTCTGCGGAGAGCAACGCCGGAGCGTCAAACGGCTGGCAGCGCCAGGCCGCCGAAACGCGCGGCCGGCAGCCTGTTCCTACGCGCTAGCTCCGGCCGAGCAGAGCGAACACCGGGAACAGCGGACCCGCCGCCAGAACGGCTGCGGCAGCCCACGGTGACGCAAGCCACGCAGCGGCGGCTGCGATGACGAGGACCGCTCCGAAGATCACGAAGACGTCCAGCTGCACATCCCCCTCACTGCGACGCACCGAGCGTGAAGAAGGGGGGCGACGCTGCGGCTACGCCGCCCCCCTCCGCTCCCCCGACCCCTGCAGCAGAGGCTTGGCGCCGCAGCGGGGGAGATCTCGAGGCGCGCGCCTGAACGGCAGCTGCGCCGTGCGCGTCGATGACACGAGCTGAGCGACGTTGCGCGAATGGATACGGGCCCCCGGGGTCGGGTCGGAGCTGCTGGACAGGAGTGAGGTTCCCGCCGCAGGGTTGCTCCAAACGTCAAGGAAAGAGGGGACGCGCCGCTGGGCTGTTCGCTGATGTCCAGCAGCCGAACCCCCCACGGCGGCGCGGCCCGGTGCGACTATACACCACTCTTGAGGGTGTCAACTATGCCAGGAAGAACTGGCGCCAAGCCGTCCACCAGTCCTCGGCGCGCGAGACGATCCTGCGCTCGTCCACCGCCTCCACCGCGGGCTTGAGCACGTACTCGTCGAAGGCTTCGGTGTTGATGAACTCCACAACGATCTCGCACGGCTTGCCGGGGTCGTAAGGGAGTACGGCCGAGAGATCGCTCAGTGCGTTCCGCGCGCCCTCTTCGATCAGCTCGCGAGCGCGCAGCGGCGGCACCTGCCGTGCGCTGAACCGCCCGAGCCCCTGCTTGACCTCGACTGTAGTGAGCCCTTCGCCCAGCAGCTCGCGCGCCTCCGCGCACGTCGCGCGGTCACCAGTCACGAGCAACACGGGGCAACCCCACGTCCCGCACAGTGCAGCATTGATGCCGGTCTCTCCGACGAGCGTGCTGTTGAACCAGAGGTTCTGCCACGACTGGCCGGACACCGTGTGGTTCATGACGCCGTCGCGCGTGCCCGCCCGCGCGTGCATGCCCACGAAGAGCGCAGCGTCGCACCCTCGCGAAAGCAGTTCCGTGTACTCCGTCCAATGCTGCTGCACCACGTACTCACAACCGGCGTCGAGCAGGTCCGGGACGAGTGAGTTGAAGCTCCAGGCACCCCCGGCGCCGTGGCAGTCCATGACGACGATCTCGGTCGCGCCCGCCGCGCGGGCGCCGCGCACGGCCGCGTTGATCTCCTCGGTGTAGAGGCGGCGCCCCTCCTCGTACAGCTGCTCGCCGGGCTTCGTCTGCTCCCACTTGACGATCCCGGCCACGCCTTCCATGTCACTGATCACGTGGACGCGCACCGCGCGACCTTAGATGCTTGGCCGGCCACGCATCCCTGTTGCATGCCTTGACTGGGCCTCTGTTCCGTTGGACACTTGTTCTGTGGGGTCTTCGCCGGGGAGAGGGCGGAGGCGGGGACGGCTGTTCGCCGCCACTGCATCGGCATGCGCGCTGACGGCCGCGTCGGCTGCCCACGCCGTTGGGGCCGCCCCCGCGCAAGCTCCGGCACAGCGGCCGGCGAAAGCGACCTGCGCCACCGTGACTCTGCTCAGCGGTGAGTTCGGCGTGCTCGAGCTCACGCCGGGCCGGGGCTCGCTGCCAATCGTGTCGACACGCCTCGCGCGCGGCACGGCGGCGAAGACCGCCGCCCGCACCATCGCCCGGCTCACCCGGCTCGCCTGGGTCTACCGCTCCAAGGAGAAGGAGGCGCCGGCGCGCGTTGAGCAGGAGACCGTGCGGCTGCTGGTGAGCTTCGGCAAGGGCAAGCGGGTGCAGCGCACCAAGGTGGTCAAGTGCCTAGTGCGTGTGTTGCACAGGGCCCTTGCCGTCCACGTCACCGTCGCGGGCCCGGGCGGAGGAACGGTCACGAGCTCGCCCGGCGGCGTCAACTGCACGCGGGCGACGACACCGTGCTCGAATGCGTTCCCGACGGGCACGCGGGTCACGCTCAGGGCGACGCCCAGCGGCGACTCCAACTTCGCCGGCTGGAGCGGTGCCTGCACGGGCAGCGGCACGTGCACGGTGAGGAGCGACGCGGTGCGCAGAGTGACCGCGACGTTCACGCGCAAGCAGGTCGCTCTGACGGTCAGCAAGGCAGGCAACGGTGCGGGAACGGTGTCGGGCGTCGGCGGCGGCATCAGCTGCGGCGCCGTCTGTACAGGCATTTACGAGTCCGGGACGGTTGTCACGCTGACCGCCGCTGCCGACGCGAAATCGCAGTTCGGCGGCTGGAGCGGCGCCTGCTCGGGCGCGGACGTGTGCACGGTGCGCCTTGCAGCGGCCGCCTCTGTGACGGCCACGTTCGTGAGGATCACCGTGCCGCTGACCGTCACGAAGACGGGAACCGGGGGCGGAACGGTGTCGACTTCGCCGGGCGGAATCAGCTGCGGCGCCACCTGCAGCGGCTCGTTCGAGGTCGATACTCAGGTGACACTGATCGCCGCGCCCGACGCGACGTCCTTCCCTCCGGTCTGGAGCGGCGGGTGCACAGGCTCGGGGATGACCTGCTCCGTGACGATGAGCGCGGCCCGCTTCGTCACAGCCAGCTTCGCGTTGGGCGCGCTCCTCCGCGTCGAGGTCAACACCGACACGGACACGGGCTACAAAGGCGTCGGTAAGGGAGCGGTGACGAGCGACCCGCCCGGGATCAACTGCGACGAACGCGGCCCGGCCGGTGCAGGCAACACATGCACCGCGCTCTTCCCGCGCAGCAAGCGCGTCACGCTGCTGGCCGATCCCGACGAGGACAACAGCTTCATCATGTGGTTCCGCTGCGATCCCAACCGGACGAGTTACTTCAATCCGTGCCTCATCAACTTCCCGGAGCTGTACACGACCCCGGTCGTCGCCCACTTCGGGCCCGGTTAGTCCTTCGTCCCGGTTAGCCTCCCGCCCCGTGGATACGGGGCTCGCGGGCAAGCGCGTGCTCGTCACCGGTGCGTCCGGCGGCATCGGGAGCGCCTGCGCACGGGCCTTTGCGGCGGAAGGCGCGCGTGTGTTCGTCCACTACCACCAGGGGCGGGAGCGCGCAGAGGCAGTGGCGGAGGAGCTGGGCGGCGCGGCGCTCGGAGCGGCCGACCTGAGCAGCGAGCAGCAGGCCGAGCAACTGTTCGGACAGGCGATCGCGGCACTCGGCGGCCTGGACGTCTGCGCCGCCGTCGCGGGTGCGTGGCCGGAGCAGGACGTGCCGGTCTGGCAGTTGCCGCTCGACCGCTGGGAGCGGACGCTCGCGCTCAACCTGCGCGCCACCTTCCTGACGGCCCGTGGCTTCCTGCGCGAGGTCGCGCGCAGCGGCCACGGCAGCCTGGTGCTGGTCGGCTCGACCGCCGGGCTGTTCGGCGAAGCGGGGCACGCCGACTACGCCGCCGCCAAGTCCGCCATTCTCGGCGGCCTGCTGCTCAGCCTGAAGAACGAGGTCGTGCGCGTCGCGCCGGGCGCCCGTGTGAACGCGGTTTGCCCGGGATGGACGGTCTCCCCGATGACTCGGCGGACGCTCGACGACCCCTCGCTCGTCGCGCGAGCAACTCGCACGATGGCTCTCCGTAAGGTGGCCCGGCCAGAAGACGTGGCGCGACAGGTCGTCGTGCTCGCATCGGATGAGCTCTCGGGCCATGTGACCGGCCAGGTGGTCACGGTGGCGGGCGGCATGGAGGGGCGCCTGCTCCACGACGGCCCGTAGAGTCCGCCGCCGATGGACGTCTTCGACCTGCTGCTCATCGCCGTGCTCCTGGTGGCCGTTCAGCCCGCCATCCAGCGCTCGCTGACGCTGGGCGCCCGCCGCCGCGCGCTAAGCCGGCTCGCCTCGCAACGCGACGCCACCGTCATCACCCTCATCCACCGGCAGGAGACGATCTCGCTCCTCGGAGTTCCGCTCATGAGGCACATCGACATCGACGACGCCGAGTCGGTGCTGAATGCGATCCGTGAGACGCCGCCAGGGCGAGCGATCGAGATCATCCTGCACACCCCCGGCGGCCTGGCGCTTGCCGCCACGCAGATCTCGCAGGCGCTCGCGGATCACGAGGGCCGCATCACCGCGGTCGTCCCGCACTACGCGATGTCGGGCGGCACGCTGATCGCGCTCGCTGCGGACGAGATCATCCTCGACCGCCACGCGGCGCTCGGCCCGGTCGATCCCGTGCTCGGCCAGTGGCCTGCGGCCTCGATCATCCACGCGGTCGAGCGCCCCGGCGATCACAACGACGAGACGCTCATCCTCGCCGACCTCGCGCGCAAGGCGCTCCGCCAGGTCGAGGCGCTAGCCACCCGTCTGCTCGAGCAGCACATGCCGGCCGCACAGGCTCGCGAGACTGCCGTCGCATTGGCGACCGGCCAGTGGACGCACGACTATCCACTGCTCCCGCACGAGCTGGAGCAGCTCGGACTGCCGATCACGATCGGAGTGCCGACCGAAGAGCGCGACCTCTTCCGCCTCTACCCGCAGCCACGCGGCCGCCAGTCCGTGGTCGAATACTTCCCCGGCCGGCCGGTGCCGCCTGGACTACCTGCCGGACGTGAGCTGCCCCGCTCGCGCGCCGCGCGTCGCGCCTTGAAAGGCGGGCAGTGAGCCCTCAGCGCGGGGCGGCCACTGGACGAACTCCGCCTGCAGGTACCGCCGGCTGACCGTTGGGGGCGCCGGGGGCGCCCGGGAGGTGCAGGCCGTCGTGCGCGAGCAGTTCGTCGATTCCCTCCGGAGTGAGCGGCCGCGCGAGGTGGAAGCCCTGCACCAGGTCGCAGCCCGTCGTCATCAGCTTGGTGAGCTGGTCAGGGGTCTCGACGCCCTCGGCGACCGTCCGCATGTGAAGCGTCGCGCCGACGGCCACGATCGACGTCAGAAGGTCGAAGTTACGCCTTTCGGACTCGATCCCGTTCACGAACGAGCGATCGATCTTGAGGACGTCGATTGGCAGGCGGCGCAGGTGGGTGAGCGATGAGTAGCCGGTGCCGAAATCGTCGAGCGAGAGCTGGACGCCGAGCGCCTTCAGCTCCCCGAGCCTCGCGATCGCCGTCTCGGTCTCGCCGAGCATCGCGCTCTCCGTCACCTCGAGCGTGAGGCGCCGCGGCTCGAGCCCCGTCTCGGACAGGACGCGCCCGACGTGCGCGGCCAGGTCCGGCTCCTGGAGCTGCCGGCCCGAGAGGTTGACGCTCATGGTCCAGGGCGGGTTGCTCGGGTGCCGGTCGTCCCAGTCCCGAGCCTGCCGGCAGGCCGATTCGAGCACGAAACGGCCGATCGCACCGATCAGGCCGATCTCCTCGGCAACGGGGATGAACTCGGCGGGCGGCACCAGGCCGCGCTGAGGATGAGCCCAGCGAACGAGCGCCTCCATCCCGACGATGCACCCCAGCGGCAACGAGACAATCGGCTGGTAGTGCACCACGAACTCCGACGACTCGACGGCCCGCTGCAGATCCTTCTCGAGCTCCAACCGGCGCACCGCGGCGGCATGCATCTCGGGCTCGAAGATCTCATAGCGGTCCTTGCCGCGCGCCTTGGCCGAGTACATCGCGATGTCCGCGTTGCGGAGCAGCTCACCGGCGTCGTCGACCTGTCGGTCCGCGACCGCGATGCCGATGCTTGCCGTCACGCAGAAGCGCTTCCCGTCGACCGTCTGCGGCTCGCGGACGGCGCAGATAAGGCGTTCCGCCACGCGGGCGGCGTCGCTCACGTCTGCCACGTCGTCGAGCAGGATGGCGAACTCGTCGCCGCCCAGCCGTGCGATCGTGTCGGACGGCCTCACGTGGGTCTCCAGGCGCCGGGCCAGAGCGACGAGCAGACGATCGGCCGTCGCGTGCCCGACCGTGTCGTTGATGCTCTTGAAGGCGTCGAGGTCGAGGTACAGAACGGCAAAGACGCGGTGCTCGTGCCGGCGGCGCACGGCGGCGGCGTGGGCGAGGCGATCCTGGAGGAGCATGCCGTTGGCCAGCTTCGTGAGCGGATCATGGAGCGCCTGGTACTCGTTGAGCCGCCACGCAGTGAGGCTGACGATGCTCGCCGCGGTGATGAAGGCGCCGTGAATTGCCGCCCACCGCCATGGATGTGCGAGAGCAGCAGGATGGTTGTAGACCGATGCCGGATCCAGCACGCCGACTACGCCGTGGTGGATGACGACGTAACCGACCGCGAGCAAGAACGGCACCCAGTGCTGGTAGAGGGCCATCAGCGCGACCATCACGAAGAAGTGGAAATGGAACTCGACGTAGCCGCCGGACAGGTGGACGAGCACGGCCGACGAGGTGAGGAGCCCCAGACTCGCAAACCCCGCCCTGGCGGTGCGTCCGAGGCGGTCCCACGAGGCGAGGAACGCCGCACCGGCGACCGTCGACGCCTCGAAAAGGCTGTGAGGAGCGCCGAACCCCTGAAGCATCCCGAATGCTGAGATCGCCACGACGTGCGCCCAGAGGAGGACGAGCACAGCGCGATGACGGCGGCACCAGACGTCGTCGGGAAGGCCGCGGCCCCGCGGAATGAGCGCCCAGAGCGAGGCGAGCACGCGGCCGCGCCACTCTTCAGGCGTGGGCGGCCGCAACTTCTCTCGAAGCACCATCTCTGTCATGTGTCGGCTTGCACGAGATGCTGCTTGAGCCCTAGGCATCACGCGGGACCGGCGATCCCGTCTGCTCAAAGAAGGAGCGGCGGGTTGCCCCGCCGCTCTGCTCCAGGCTGTGGCCCGATTGCCGTCAGTCCCACAGCAGGAGACCCCTCCCCCAATCGGCGTTAGCCCGCCGCGACTTAACCCCCACCCTCAGAAAGCGTGAAGCGGGACCCGCCCCTGGTCCCGCTTCAGCTCTTCAACACCTGTTTGTTTTCATGAGCAGCCCCCGCCGCACCGGGGCCACCCTCTGTGTCTGGCGCCGCCCCCGCCGCATCGGGGCCAACGCTTATAGGTCGCAGTGTCCGCCCGCGAAGTCACTTGACCAATCCCCCTTTTGCGGTTGATCTCGCTACTTCACTCGATCTCCTCGAACGAGGGAGGCGGGTGAGAGCGCATCGCGCATCTAGAGTGATCGCGTGAGCGACCGGTTCCTCACTCGCCTGCGCGACGGGCCCGTGATCGTCGCGGACGGCGGCATGGGAGCTCTCATCTCGAGCGCCGTACCGCGACTGCGCTGTCCCGAGGAGGCCAACCTGCGCGCCCCCGACGCCGTCGTCTCGCTGCACGTCGGCTTCATCAACGCCGGCGCCGAGCTGATCGAGACGAACACGTTCGGCGCCAACCGCCGCAAGCTGTCGACTCATTTCCTCGAGGACGACCTCGAGCGCATCAACTCGACCGCAGTGAAGCTGGCCCGGGACGCACGCGAGGTGACCGGCCGCGACGTCTACATCGGCGGCTCGATCGGCCCGATCGGCGAGCAGACCACCTCGCGCGTGCGGCGCGAGCTGTTCGCCGAGCAGGCCTCGATGCTCGAGGGTCGCGGCGCCGACCTGTTCATGATCGAGACGTTTTACGACCTCGAAGAGCTCGTCGACGCGGTGGAGGCTGTGCGCGGCGTGTCGAGCCTGCCGATCGTCGCCCTGCTGACTTTCGACGAAGGCGCTGAGACGCTGGCCGGCGTCACCGCCCGCGAGGCCGCCGAGCGGCTGTCCGGGCTCGACGTCGCGGCCGTCGGCGCCAACCACGGCGCCGGATTGCTCGCTGCGCTCGCCGCGCTCGGGGAGATGAGGTCGGACGGTACGCCGCTTGCAGCCTTGCCCAACATCGGACTGGCAAGCCTCGCCGGGGGGCGCGTCATCTACCCGCACGCCAACCCTGACTACTTCGCGGAGTTCGCGGCGCATGCGCGCGACCTGGGCGCGCGCATCATCGGCGGCTGCTGCGGGACGACTCCGGCCGAGATATCGGCCATCCGCTCGGCGGTTACGGAGGAGCGCAAACCACGTGCACCGCTGGTCTTCGACGAGCGGGAGCTCGTCGTCTCGCTCGGAGTCGTGCAGCAGGAGACCGGGCTAGCGCGCGCGCTTCGCGAAGGCGAGTGGGTCGTCTCCGCCCAGCTCGACCCGCCGCTGGGCGCCAATCTCGCCGGGCTGCTGGAGACCTCGCAGGCGCTGAAGGACTCCGGCCTCGTCGGGTTCGTGGATCTCAACGACAACGCCGGCGCACGGGCGGGGATGAGCGCGGTCGTCGCTTCCGCCGCCATCCAGCGCGCCTGCGACATCGAGACGATCCCGCATCTGACCACCCGCGACTCCACCGTCATGGGACTCGAGTCGGCGCTGTTCGGAGCCCACGCCGAGGAGGTACGCAACATCCTGGCCATTACCGGCGACCCGCCCGAAGTGGGAGACTACCCGGGCTCGCGCGGTGTCTACGAGGTCGACTCGATCGGCCTGACCGCGCTGATCTCGCGGCTCAACCGCGGCGAGGACTTCAACGGCCGGCCCATCGACGCACCCACGTCGTTCTACATCGGCGTGGCGGTCAACCCGTCCGCGGACGACCTGGAGCTCGAGCTCGACCGGTTCGCGCAGAAGCTGGAGGCGGGAGCGCAGTTCGCCATGACGCAGCTCGTCTTCGACCTCGAGTACCTCGACCGCTTCTTCGACCGGTTGGGCCGCTCCTCGCCGATCCCGCTGCTGCTGGGGGTCTGCCCGCTCTGGAGCTACCGGCTGGCCCTGCGCTTCCACAACGAGCTGCCGGGCATCGTCGTTCCAGAGGCGCTGCAGGATGCGCTTCGCGATGCGGGAGCGGATGCGGCCGACGTCGGTATGGCGCACGCGAAGCGCCTGCTCCGCGAGGTCCGCGACCGCGTGGACGGGGTCTACCTGGTCGTTCCCTACCGCAAGCCGCTGCGCGTCCTCGAGTTGCTGGCGGAGTAGATCGC
>DAITAO010000080.1:9459-14806 GCA_036824245.1 Gaiellaceae bacterium
TCGTTCCCTACCGCAAGCCGCTGCGCGTCCTCGAGTTGCTGGCGGAGTAGATCGCGGGATTTGCGGGGACCTGCGTCTCTCTCGGCCTTGCTGCTTCTGTGAGGGTCAGTCCCCGACGCGAGAGCACGGGGTTGACGCAGGAGCTCGTGGGTTGGCGGAACCGGGGCTGTTGAGGGGACAGACCCTCGAATTGCCGCATACGGGTTGCGAACAGGTTTCTAGTGCCGACGCTCACGCCGCGCGCTCCGGCGCCAAGGCTGCGCCTCGCTGGCTGCCTACAGGTGGCGAGCGACTTGGTTGTAGGGACTGTCCCGGACGGGACTGTCCCGGTCAGGCCTCGACCCTCAGCGCGAGGCTTCCGCCCACTGCCCTTATGGCGCGCAGTCGCCCGTCGAGACGGGCGCTCCGGCGTTGTCGAGCGCCTCGCGGACGACGTCGGTCGGCACGCCGTAGCCCGCGTCGCTGTCTACCCGTGCCGCGAACACGGTCGTCTCGACCTCCCCGGCCGCATTGACGGCAGGACCGCCGGAGTTCCCGTGCCGCACGCGGCCGCGCAAGGTCGTGACACTGCGGAGCGTGCGCCGCCCATAGACGTCTTCGCTGACGATCGACGTGGTGCGCCCGATGCGCCCGGCGCGTGCGTCGAAGGGACCGTTCTCGGGGAAGCCGAGGATGGCGACGGGGTCGCCGGAATGGCTCTCCACGGTCCGCAGCGGCCGCCGCGCCAGGCCGGGCACGTGCAGCACGGCCAGGTCGTTCCGCGTGTCGAAGACGACTGCCTGTGCAGCGAGGGCCTCCGCGCCGGCCACCACCGTCGTGTCGTCCTGGCCCGCCACGACGTGTGCCGCCGTGACGACGAGCTCGGCGCCGGCCACCCACCCGGTGCCGGCAACGCCCAGGCCGCACGCGGTGCCTAGCACTCGCACCACGCTTGGCGCCGCAGCGCGCACCTCCGGCCGGCGCAGCACTCGCGGGTCAGGTGGATCGACCAGCGCCGCCGGCCCGGCGATGGCAGGGAACGGGTCGACGCGCCCGAGCGCGCGCAGCACGGTACGCGGCGGCACGATCTCGTTCAGGCGGCTCAGGACCGCCGACCGCTGCGCGGCCTCGCGCAGCTCGCGCTGACCGGGCACTTGCAGGGCCACCGCGCCCAGCACCCAGACGACCACGAGGCCGGTGGCGGCTCCCAGCAAGAAGCCGCCGGCCGTGTCGAGGGTGCGCAGGGAGCCGAGCGGCAGCGAGCCGCGCAGGGCGCCGCCGGCTACCGCGCCCACGCCTTCGAGCAGGAAGGCAAGCACGACGGCACCGGCGAGAGCGACGAGCGGCGTGTACGGAGACGCTGCTCCGTCGGGCAGCAGGTGCGGGGCGAGCCGGCCGCCCAGCAGCGCACCCGCGCTGAAACCGACGAGCGACAGCATGCTCACGAGCAGGCCGCGCCGGAGGCCGACCAGGCCCGCGAGCGCCACGAGCGCGAGCGCGAGCCAGTCGAGCCCGGTCACGTGGCCAAGGCTAGATGCGCGGCCGGAACCTCGTTGCCGAGTTGCTCACCCAGTTCGCCGACACTGGACAGGCGCCGTCCGAGCCGCCGCGGTTGCGGTGCCGCCCGCCCTGCGTGCATCATCGGCCCATGTCCGGGACGTACCACGAGGGCAACCGCCGTCTGCAGGATCGCTTCGACACCCGGCGCCTCGCCGACCGCCTGGACGAGAAGTTTGTCGCACGCGCCACCATCGACGCAGGCGACAAGGAATTCATCGAGAGCTGCGACATGGTCTTCGTCGCCACGGCGGACGGCGAAGGGCGCCCCAACTGCTCGTACAAGGGAGGCGAGCCCGGCTTCGTGCGCGTGGTCGACGAGCAGACGGTCGCCTTCCCCAGCTACGACGGCAACGGGATGTACCTCTCGATGGGGAACGCGCTCGTCAATCCGCACGTGGGCCTGCTCTTCATCAACTTCGAGCAGCGCAAGCGGCTGCGGCTGAACGGCGTAGCGTCCATCGACGAGCGCGACGAGCTGATCGCCTCGTACCCCGAAGCGCAGTTCGTGGTGCGTGTACGCGCCGAGCAGGTGTTCCCCAACTGCCCGCGCTACATCCACCACTACCGGCTCGTCGAACGGTCGCGTTTCGTGCCGAAGGCCGAGTGCGAGACGCCCGTGCCCCAGTGGAAGCAGCAGGACTGGTCGAAGGACGTGCTACCTGCCGGCGACCCGGCGACCGATTCGTCGCGAGAGGTCATTCACCGAGGCTGAGAATCATCCCCTCGTAGGCGAGCTCCGGCGGCGGGCCGCCGTTCCCCCACAGCGCGCGGGCGCGCTCTTCGAGCTCCTGGAGGCGGGCGTCGGCATGCGCCGGGTCGTGGTGGAAGAGCACGAGCCGTTCGGCGCGCGCCGCTCGCGCGAAGGCGACCGCCTGGGCGACGGTGGAATGGCCCCAGCCGAACTTCGCCTCGTACTCGTGCTCGAACAGCTGCGCGTCGTGCACGAGGACGCTCGCTCCCTCGGCGAGCGAGTAGCCGGAGATCCACTCGGGCGCCAGGTGCTCGATCTCCCCGACGAAGGCCGGCTCGTGGTCGGGCATGTACGCAAGCGAGTGCCCGTTCTCCTCGATCCGGTAGCCGACCGTCGGCCCCGGGTGCGCGATCGGCTGGGCCTGCACCCGTGCGCTTCCGATCTGCCAGGGCTCGGTCCCCACGTCGTGAAAGACCACCTCGGCCGGCGCATCGGTGAGGCTGACCGGAAAGAGCGGCGGCGAGATGTAGTGCGCAATGAGCTGGCTGAGCGCGCGCGTCGGCGAAGGCGGGCCCCAGATGTGCAGCGTCGTGCCGTCCCGCCAGAGCGGAGGGAAGAAGCGGAGTCCTTCGAGATGGTCGACGTGCAGGTGGGTGAGCAGCAGGTGCACCGTCTCGCCGAGCTCGAACGCGCGCGCGTTGCCGAGCGCGGTGATACCGGTGCCGGCGTCGAGCACGACCGTCGTCCCGTCGGAGAGCCGGACTTCGAGACAGGAGGTGTTGCCGCCGTAGCGCACCGTCCCGCTGCCCGGCGTCGCGAGCGACCCACGGCAACCCCAGACCGTGGCGCGCACTACCTGCCCGTTCCGGATTGTTCCCAGAAGATCGCCGTCACTCCTACGAACTCGTCTGCCCGGGCGCAGAGCGGAAAGGCGGTGGCCGAGATCACCCGCTGTTTGCCGTCCAGGCCCGTGATGCGGAAGGTGTGATGGGCGGGTCGCCGCTCGAGCAGCGCGATGCCGGCCGGCATCCGCTCGAGCGGCAGCGCCGTGCCGTCGAGCTCCTCGACCGCGAACAACGACACCCACTCTTCGGCCGACATCTCGCCGGCCTCCGCGAAGCTGCGCCCGAGAATCTCCTCGGCGTGCTCGTTGTAGTAGACGAGCTCCCCGCTCGCGTCGGTGACGAAGGTTGCGGTGGCCAGCTTCGACGCGAGCTCGCGCGCGAGCATGAGGACGAGGTTCTTCTGCGGCGGGCCGGTCAGAGCACAGAGCTTACGGGCCGCTCTCGGGCGGCGCTGTCAGTGCTCCGCGCACTGCCGGTTCCGCTATCCGGAGTTTCTCCGTGAGGAAGTCGAGCTGGTCGTTGACCGCCGGGCCGTGGGCAATCAGGTCGTGACCCGCGTCGTAGCGCCGGACGTCGGCATCGGCCGCGGCGGCGGCAAGCGCATTCAGGTCGTCTGCGGGCACGACATCGTCCTCGCGCCCGATCTGAACCTGCAAATCGGCCCGCGAGCGGCCCACGTAGCGAGCCGGGTCGGTCGCACCGATCAGCCGGCGGACGGCGTCTTTGAGGCTGAGCGGAGCGGCTGCCACCACTTCCTCGATCGAGGGTGCGCCGCCGGCAATCAGCACCGCGGCCTGCACACGCGGCTCGACCCCGACGAGCATCGCGCCCGACTTGGCCCCCGCGCTGTAGCCGACGAAACCGACGCGCTCCGGGTCGACCTGAGGGAGCGAGTCGAGCACGTCGATCGCCCGGCGAAGCTCGACCACCGCCTGCACGCCGAGGTCGCGCTGCTTGCGCACCCCCGCCACGCCGCGCGGCACACTGGGCGCGGGGGTCCGCGCGAACGGCGAGTCGACAGACAGCGCGACGGCGCCGCGGCCGGCCAGCCACGTCGCGAGGGGCGTCATGTCCAGGCGCCCGCCGCCCGAGCCGTGCAGGTAGACGACCGCTGGGAACGGCCCGCCGCCCGGCGGCACAGCGAGGTAGGCCGTGATGCGCCCTCCTGCGGGGCTCGCGTAAGAGACGTCGTGGATCGCGATCGGGTAGTCCTTGTTGACGCGCCCCGCGTCGCGGTAGCGGAGCGGTGCGCCGCGGTCGTAGTCGAAGAGCTTCAGATCGGCGGCCCTGACGGCGGGTCGGGTCTCGGCCCCCTGCGTCGTCGGCGTCGCCTCGCTTCCGTCGTCCCCGCCGCCGCATGCAGCCGCCAGCGCGATGAGCGCTGTGGCGACAAAAAGGCTCCTGCAAGCCATTCCTGGAGCCTAGCCGGGACGTTCCAGAAAGCTGGGCTACACTGCGACGGTACGCCTGGGGGCGTAGTTCAGTTGGTTAGAACGCCGGCCTGTCACGCCGGAGGTCGCGGGTTCGAGTCCCGTCGCTCCCGTAGAAAACTTCCTGCAAATCGCCTTTTTCGTTGTCAGTTTTGGCGCAGACGACCGCCGGTTTCCGACCGATCCCCGCGCTGACCCAGCACGCGAGAGCAGCCACGAGCCGGGCGTCAAAAGTGCTGCAAACGCGCACGTTCTGTCGTCGGCTTCCGCGCGACGAGAGCCACCGGTCCTCGGCATCCCGCGCAGATCCCGCGCGCGTAGTCTCGTTGGCGGACTGGAGAACGGCGCATCGCGTGGGTGAGGCGACGAGGCCTGGGCGGTCCGCGAGACCAGGGAATAGACCCAGGGGCCTTCGACGGGCGCGACGGGCAGGCCAGACGAGGAGGCTTGGTGGGTGAGTAAGCGCGACGAGTTTGGCGGCCCTTGGTCTTTCGCCTAGCGAACGTCCGCCTGCGCGTACGCCTCGTCTCGACGACCGCGTCGTCGCGGCTTGAGCGTCGCGAGGCGAGCGAGGGCGGCGCTGTCGCCGTGGGCGACGCTGCGGTTGTTGACGGCTTCCTCCCGAGCTGCCGCGGCGAGGCTGTCGAAGCGGCGCCACCCGAGACGCGCGAGGAGACTCCGGCCGCGCTCGTTCCTAGACGAGCCGGTGCTGGGTAGCCCAGCGCGTCAGCTCGTGCCGCGTCGAGAGCTGGAGCTTGCGCAACACATTCGAGACGTGGCTCTCGACGGTCTTGACGGACAGGTGCAGCCGTGCCGCGATCTCCTTGTACATGTAGCCGCGC
>DAITAO010000022.1:0-1468 GCA_036824245.1 Gaiellaceae bacterium
CGGGCCGCGCTACCCCGCCTGGCTCGCCGCGCCCGCGGTCGTTTGGTACGCGGCCTTCTTCCTCGCGCCGCTCGGGATCATGGCCGCCTACAGCTTCGGCGAGGTGGTTGGCTTCTCCGACGTCGCGTTCACCTGGAACGTCGAGAACTACCGTTACCTCTTCGACGGGCCGCTCTACGTTGACATCTTCAAGAAGACGCTCGTGCTGGCGGGGGTCGGCACGCTGCTGACGCTGCTGATCGGCTTCCCGTTTGCCTACTACCTGGCCCGGTACGCAAGGCACAAGACGCTCCTGCTCCTGCTCGTCATCGTCCCCTTCTGGACGAGCTTCCTCATCCGCACCTACTCCTGGCTGATCATGCTCGACCCCGATTTCCCGGTCTTTCGGGCGCTCCGGCCGCTCGGATTCCCGGAGGAGTTCGAGCTCCTGTACACGCAGAAGGCGATCTACATCGGGGTCGTCTACAACTACCTGCCCCTGATGGTGCTGCCGCTCTACGCGGCACTCGAGCGCATGGACTGGACGCTCGTGGATGCGGCTCAAGATCTCGGCGACAACGCTTTCCGTGCCTTCCGGCGGGTGACGCTGCCGCTTGTTTTGCCGGGGGTCGTCGTCGGCTCGCTGCTCGTGTTCATCCCGCTGACGGGCGAGTACCTGATTCCCGAGATTCTCGGCGGGGGAAAGAGTCTCTACACCGGCCAGCTAATCGCGCAGCAGTTCCTCGAGGCGCGAGACTGGCCCTTCGGGTCAGCGATTGCGATGGTCGTGATCGCTGCGCTGACGGTCGCCCTGCTCGTCTATGCGCGCATGCTCGGGAAGCAGGAGCGCTATGGCTAGGAAGCTGCTCGGCGCGCATGCGGCGCTCGTCTACGTGTTTCTGTACGCCCCCATCGTGGTCGTCTGCGTCTTTGCCTTCAACGGTGGGCGGCAGGTACTTATCTGGGAGGGAGTATCCCTCAAGTGGTTCCGGGCGGCGCTCGAGAACGAGGAGATCAAGGACGCCTTGCGTGCGAGCGTCCTGATCGCGGTGGGAAACGCGGTCGTCGCGTGCGTGCTGGGGACGTTGCTCGCGCTCGCGCTCGCACGGATGCGGCCGGCGCTCCGGGTGCCGATCGACGCGCTCGCCTATATGACGCTCGTCACGCCGGAGATCGTCTTCGGCATCTCGGCCCTGATCTTCTTCGTGCAAGTCGGGCTCTGGATCGACATCGAGTCGCCGCTCGGGCTCTGGACGGTCCTGATCTCGCACGTCGTCTTCAACGCGTCAGTCGTGGCGCTGATCGTGCGCGCGCGCTTCGTGAGCATGGGGGACACGCTCGAGGAGGCTTCTTACGACCTCGGCGCCGGCCGGATCGGCACTTTCCTGCAGGTGACGCTGCCCCGGCTCGCCCCGGCCATCCTCGCCGGCAGCCTGCTCGCGTTCACGTTCTCCTTCGACGACTTCCTCACGTCCTTCTTCGTTGCGGG
>DAITAO010000022.1:1568-40737 GCA_036824245.1 Gaiellaceae bacterium
TGCTCGCGTTCACGTTCTCCTTCGACGACTTCCTCACGTCCTTCTTCGTTGCGGGTGCAGGCACGCAGACGCTCCCACTCGTGATCTTCGGGTCGCTGCGCTTTGGCGTCTCGCCGGCGATCAACGCGACGGCGGCGATGATGCTCGGAGTGACGCTCGTCGCGATCGTCGTCGCCTACCTCGTCCTGCGCCGCACCGGTCAGGTTCGCGAGGAGGCCGTCCTCCCGGGCGTTTGACAGAACGCATATTTCGATGCCAAGGCGCGGAAGAGAAGCCGGCGTTGCTGCGGGTTTCGGCGTCCTTCCGATCTTCTTGTGGTTTCGCCTTGCGGAGGATCTCCACGTGACGTGTTGTCACTGTGTCCCCGACCCGGACCGTTCCTATGCAATCAGTGTGCCGCGCGGCGATCGACGCTTCGTTTTCACGCAGCGGCCGGGACGGCAGAGCCCGCGCCGTGGGCGGATGCGGGCAGTCGTGCCTCCGGGCTGATTCGATAGAACTGCGGGGTGGGCTACAGCGTCTTTCGTCCGGGCGAGCTGGAGTTCGGGGACCGCGGCGACGGAAGTGGCAGGACGCTGGTGGGCGTGTCCGACCGACTCACCCAGACGCGGGCGCGGTTCTGGCGCTATCCGCCCGGGACGCGGGGTCGCCGGCACGCCGAGCACGTCCAGGAGGAGCTGTTCGTCGTGTTGGAAGGGAACGCGACGATGGACATCGGCGACCCGCCCGAACGCGTCGAGCTGCCCAGCGGAAGCGTCTGCGCGGTTCAGCCGGGCACGGCCCTCCAGGTCCGAAACGACGGCCCGCGAGACCTGCTGGTGTTCATAGTCGGTGCGCCCCCGGTAGAAAGCGGCGCGGACTACCTCCCGGATCTGGGTTAGCCCGCGGCGTCCGGACACGGTCCTTAGGCACCGCACGCTCGGCGGCACAGGGTCTACAGGAATCGGCCGCGAGCGCGAATCCCTCGATTTGCGGATGGCAACACACTGGGCAACTGGCCGATGACCAAGACCAGGAAGCCCGCCAAACCTCTCCCTTGTGGCGGACGACTTCCCCTCACCCCCATGGAACGACCCGCGTGCCGCAGGCGGGTCGTTCCGCCTTTTACCCCTAGCATGTAGGCGTGCGTCTGCTATTCGTCGCGCTCGCAGCGTTCCTCGCGTTCGCGGGCATAGCAGCGCCTGCGCAAGCACCCGGCTGGCGCCTGGCCGCGCCGATGCCCGCGCCACGCGCCGAGGTTGCCGCGGCGGTCGTGGCCGGAGAGATCGTCGTGGTCGGCGGCTTCGTCGAGGACGGCTCGAGCTCGTCGCGGGTCGACGCGTACTCGCCGACAAGCAACCGCTGGCGGCGCCTGCCCGATCTGCCTGTGCAGGTCAACCACTCCATGGCGACCGCCTCACGCGGACGGCTGTACGTGATGGGCGGCTACGGCTCGGAGGGACGGCCATTGCGGGACGCATACGTGCTTTCCGGGAACAGCTGGACGAAGCTTCCCGACATGCCTGGCTCGCGTGCCGCGGCCGGAGCGGCGGCTGTGAGCGGCCGCATCTACGTCGCCGGCGGTGTCACCGACGAAGGACGTATCGGCGGCCGCCGGCTCGCCACGACGATGCACGTGTTCGACGTGGCCAACCGGCGCTGGTCATCCGCTCCGGGACCGACGCCGCGTGAGCACCTGGGCGTCACTGCGAGTCTCGGCAGCGTCTACGTCGTTGCCGGCCGCCGCGCAGGGCTTGATACCAACCTCGACGTCGTGGAGGCGTTCAACCCGTCGACAAGCCGCTGGCGACGGCTACCACCCGTGCCGGGCGCGCGCGGCGGCACAGCCGCGGCGGCTTTGCGCGGCACGATCGTCTCCGCGGGCGGCGAGCAACCGGGCGGGACGATCGCGTCGGTGTACCGGCTCGACACACGTACCCAGCGCTGGCGCCGACTTCCCAACCTGCGCGTGGCGCGCCACGGGGTTGGAGTCGTAGCTGTCGCGGGGCGCGTCTACGTGGTTGCGGGCGGCCGCACGCCGGGCCTCTCGGTCAGCGGCGTGAACGAGTACCTGGCCCTCGGCTAGCTCCTATCCTTGAGGTTTCCGCGGGCGTGGCGGAATTGGAAGACGCGGCGGGTTTAGGTCCCGTTGGACCGACAGGTCCTTGGAGGTTCGAGTCCTCTCGCCCGCATTCACCAGCGAACGTGCGCCGCCCGCTTTGCGGGCCATCTCTACGCAGAACTGGCAGCGGCGAACGTTTATCGATCCCTAACGCCCGCGCTGCATCATGTCGCCATGCACCGGACGCTCGGCATCGTCGTCATCGCCTCGGCTCTCCTGGTCTTTGCCGCGTGCGGCTCGGACGACGAGGACGACAGTGGTGGCGCGGGGACCACGACCGTGGCGGCGTGGAACGGGCCGCCGCGGGCCGCAGAGGACGGGACCGTCGACGTGGACTCGTTCAACGCCTACGTCGACTCGGTCGGCGGCGACCTGGCCGAATCACCGCGCGAGCAAGCCGAGGTCTTCCCGGGCACCGAGCGGGAGGCGTCCGAGAAAGTGGTCGACGTCGACGAGAACGGCGACTCGGCGGAAGGAACGGTGACACTCGAGGGCCTGGCCGACGACTCAATCCATTCACAGCGCTGGCAGCTCGCTTTCGAGCGCAGCGGTGACTCCTGGACCCTCACCTCGGCCCGCTTCTCGCAGCGGTGCCATCCCGGCCGCGGCCACGAGGATTTCACCCCCGAGCTCTGCCTGTAAACCATTCGCCGCCGATGCCGGCTCTGCCGGCGTCGGCCACGGCGGCCTGCGGAGACCACCTCCGATCAAAGTCGTCATGGCTTCGGCGCAGCCGAAGCCGGACTTTGATCGGCAGGAGCCGGGCTTCGATCGGTTGCGATCGGTAACAATGGCCGACGTGGAGACGCAGGTCGAGCAGCTCGACGGCAACCGTGTTCGTCTGAGCATCGAGGTCCCCGGCCACGACGTCCGGCATGCGGTCGACCACGCCGCAGAGGACCTGGCGGGCAGCTTGCGGATCAGCGGCTTTCGCAAGGGCAAGGTGCCGCTGCCGGTGCTCGTCTCGCGGATCGGTCGCGAGCGCCTCTACGCGGAGGCGGTCGAGAGCCACATCGGCGGCTGGTTCCGAAATGCGGCCAGCACGACCAACATCCGCCCAGTCGAACAGCCCGAGTACGGCTATGACCTCCCCGACTCGGCGGACGAGAGCTTCCGGTTCACCGCCACTGTCACCGTGCAGCAGACACCCGAGGTCGCCGACTGGACAAAGCTGGACGTGCCCGCGGCGGAGCCGGATGTGCCGGACGAGATCATCGAGCGCGAGCTGGAGGAGCTGCGGCGCACGGTTGCCGAGCTCGTCCCGGTCGAGGGCCGGCCGGCCCGCGCGGGGGACACCGCAGTGATCGACGTCGTCGCTCCTTCAGGCGAGGCGCAGCGCGACGTGGTGGTCGAGTTAGGCGCGGACAAGCTCGTCGAGGAGATCGAGGTCGCCCTCATCGGCATGGCGCCGGGCGAGACGAAGAAGGTCGCGTACGAGCTCGCGGATGGGACCGAACGGCAGGCCGAAGTCACGCTCAAGGAGCTCAAGGAGGCGGTGCTGCCGCCTGTCGACGACGAGCTCGCTCGCACCGCCACCGAGTTCGACTCGCTGGCCGAGCTGCGCGAAGACATCGAGGGCCGGCTGCGCACTCAGCTCACCGAGGAGCTGGACGTGCAGTTCCGCGAGCTCGCCGTCGACCGGCTCGTGGAGGCTTCTCGGGTCGAGGTTGCCGACCGGCTGGTGGACGCCCGCGCCGCCGAGCTGTGGCAGGGAATGGTGCGGTCGCTAGAGCGCCGCGGCCTTAATGCGGAGACCTACCTGCAGCTCACGAACACGGATCCCGAGCAGCTCACCGAGCGGCTGCGCACCGAGGCGCGACAATCCATCGCGCGCGAGCTCGTGCTCGAGGCGGCGGCGGACAAGCTGGGCCTCCAGGTGCCCGACGAAGAGGTCGAGGCGCTGGTGCGCGAGCAGGCCGCCGATACCGAAGACGCTCCAGAGGAGATCATCCGGCAGCTGCGCGAGAGCGGCGCCTGGGAGCGCTTGCGCGCCGACCTGAGGCTGCGCAACGCTCTGGACAGAGTGGTCGAAGAGGTACAACGTATTCCGGTCGAGCTCGCGCGGGCCCGGGACAAGCTCTGGACGCCCGAGCAGGAGAAGACTGAACCTACTGCGAAATTGTGGATCCCCGGTAGCAAGGAGCCAGCATGAGCCCAATGATTCCGATGGTGATCGAGCAGACGTCGCGCGGCGAGCGCGCCTTCGACATCTACTCGCGCCTACTCAACGAGCGCATCATCATGCTCGGCACGCCTATCGACGACCAGATCGCCAACCTCGTCGTCGCGCAGCTCCTCCATCTCGAATCGGAGGACCCGGACAAGGACATCTTTCTCTACATCAACTCGCCCGGCGGTGACGTCTATGCCGGCCTTGCGATCTACGACACGATCCAGTTCATCAAGCCCGACGTGCAAACGACCTGTGTCGGCATCGCCATGTCCATGGGCGCTGTGCTGCTTGCCGCCGGCGCAACGGGCAAGCGTATGGCGCTGCCGAACGCAAAGATCCTGATCCACCAGGTTTGGACGCCCATGGGTGTCGGCGGGCAGGCGACGGACGTCGAGATCCGCGCCCGCGAGACGCTCAACCTCAAGCGCCGGCTCGAGGAGATCCTGGCCGACCACACGGGCCAGGAGCTCGAGAAGGTCTCACACGACACCGATCGCGACTACTTCATGACGGCGCAAGAGGCGAAGGATTACGGCATCATCGATGTCGTCGTAGCCCACCGCGACGGACGACCCGGCTAGCCGCCCACGGGATTTAGAGGTACAAGGAGAGAATGGCCCGAGCGAGCGACGGCAACGAGCAGCTGCTCTGCAGCTTCTGCGGGAAGAGCCAGCGGCAGGTCAAGAAGCTGATCGCCGGCCCTGGCGTCTACATCTGCGACGAGTGCATCGATCTCTGCAACGAGATCATCGACGAGGAGCTGACCGCTCCCGCCGAGCTCGATCTGGAGAACCTCCCGCGGCCGACGGACATCTACGAGGTTCTGAACGACTACGTCGTCTCGCAAGAGGTGGCCAAGCGGACGCTCGCGGTGGCCGTCTACAACCACTACAAGCGCGTCCGGATGGGGCAGGACGACGGCGAGGTCGAGCTGCAGAAGTCGAACATCCTGCTGCTCGGTCCCACCGGTTGCGGGAAGACGCTGCTCGCGCAGACGCTCGCGCGCATCCTCAACGTCCCCTTCGCGATCGCCGACGCGACCGCGCTCACCGAGGCCGGCTACGTGGGCGAGGACGTCGAGAACATCCTGCTCAAGCTGATCCAGGCGGCCGACTTCGACATCAAGAAGGCCGAGACCGGGATCATCTACATCGACGAGGTCGACAAGATCGCGCGCAAGGCGGACAACCCGTCCATCACGCGCGACGTGTCGGGCGAGGGCGTCCAGCAGGCACTGCTCAAGATTCTCGAGGGCACCGTGGCGTCGGTTCCGCCGCAGGGCGGCCGCAAGCATCCCCACCAGGAATTCCTGTCCATCGACACGACGAACATCCTCTTCATCTGCGGAGGCGCGTTTGCGGGCGTCGAGAAGATCATCGGCAAGCGCATCGGCAAGAACGCCGTGGGCTTCGGAGCGCACATCCGCTCCAAGCACGACGCGGACGAGTTCGAGCTGCTCGGCCAGATCATGCCGGAGGACCTGCTCGCCTACGGTCTCATCCCGGAATTCATAGGGCGGCTGCCGGTTGTCTGCTCCGTGCAGCAGCTGCAGCGCGAGGACCTCGTCAAGATCCTGACCGAGCCGAAGAACGCGCTCGTCCGGCAGTACCAGCGCTTCTTCAACTACGACTCGATCGAGCTCGTGTTCACGGACGATGCGCTCTGGGAGATCTCCGACAAGGCGCTCGAGCGCGAGACGGGGGCGCGCGGGCTGCGCTCGATCATCGAGAAGGCTCTGCTCGACGTGATGTTCGAGCTGCCGTCACGGCGTGACGTCTCCAAGTGCGTGATCACGAAGGAGACGATCGAGAAGGATCTCAAGCCGACGCTCGTTCAGACGGGCGGGGCCGACGCGTCGGACGAGCTCGACGAGCCCGAGGCCGCCGCGGGCGGTTCGGCCTAGCCTCGCGGGTTCGTTCGCTCGGCAGCCGCGCGCTTCCGGTCGAGCCTACTTCCTGACGACCAGCGTGCCCTTCATCTGTGGGTGCACGGTGCAGATGTAGGCGTAGGTACCCACGGTTTTCGGCGCCTTGGCCGTGAGCACGGCGTTGAGGCGGCCGGTCTTCGTCTTGAAGACCCGCTTTCCGTTGACCTTTTTCGTCGCCGCGGCGTTGTGCGGCACCGAGTCGCGGTTCTTCCAGGTCACGAGCACGCCCGGCTTGACGACCTTGCGCTTGGGCGCGAAGGCAAAGTCCTCGATCTCGATCTCCGGGCCGCTCGCCGGGCTCTCGGTCGCTGCGTAGCCGGCGACAGGCGCACCGATCGCCATGATGGCGGCGAGCGGAACAACAATCGTCTTCGTGCGCACGAGTCGGTCCCCTTTCCTTCGGTGACGTGCGTGCTATACGCGGCCGCCGTCCGCTTGGATTGCACGGGCGCGTGGCTCGGCGACGAAACGCAAGCTGTGCGCGGGCGGGCGCTCGCGAAGCGAAACCCCGCCTTAGGCTCCCGACGTGGCGCGGTGGGCTGACCTCGAGGCCGAAGCCGGCGACCTTGCGTCGTCGGCTCGTCAGCTCCTCGAGCAGTTCGGCTTCGTGCTTGCCGGGACGATCCGCCGCGACGGAACGCCGCGCATAAGCCCGGTCGAGGGCCACATCGTCGAAGGCCGGTTGATGCTCGTCATGCAGGAAGGCACGCTGAAGGCGCGTGATGTGCTGCGGGATCCGCGAATCGTCCTCAACACGCCCGTGACCGATCGAATCGACCCGGGTGCCGAGCTCAAGCTGCGCGGGCACCTGGTCTCGGTCGACGATCCCGAGCTTCGTGCGGCGACCTCAGACGCGATCCACTCGGCGAGCGGCTGGAGGCCTCCGAAAACATGGCACTTCTTCTCAGTCGAGCTCGAGGACGTCGCGCACATCGCGTGGGTCGGCGGCGCGATGCGGATGTCGCGGTGGCGTCCGGGCCGTCCGGTCGAGCTGCAGACGCGTCCTCCGCCGGAGACGGCATGAACCCGCGGTTCCGACATCGTCGCGAGGCGGGTGGGAGCGCGCGGCCGGCAGCGCGGTGCCAGGCACCGTGTCGATTGTGTGTAGAGCTCGTGACGGCTCTGACACAAGCCCCCGGCGCGGCTCCGGGATGAGCGTTGACGATGCGCGTCTACGGCGACCGCGTTAGAAAGCAGCGCGGTGCCAGGCACCGCGTCGATTGTGTGAAGAGCGGGAGACGGCTCTCACACAAGCCCTAGGCTGCGCACCGGCATGAGCGAGCACGATGCGCGCGTCTACGGCGACCGGATCGCCGACGTCTACGACGAGTGGTTCCCGCACGACATGCTGCAGACGGCCGCCAGCATCGAGCGCCTCGCCGAGCTTGCAGGCCGAGGGCCGGTGCTGGAGCTCGGCATCGGGACGGGCCGCGTGACGGCTCCGCTCGCCGAGCGCGGCCTCGAGGTGCACGGCATCGAAGCCTCGAGGGCGATGGTCGACAAGCTCCGGGAGAAGCCTGGAGGAGAGCGCTTGCACGTGACCGTCGGCGACATCGCCGAGGCGGATGTCGCCGGTTCCTTCTCGCTCGTCCTCGCAATCGGCGACACGCTGAACCTGCTCTCCACCCAGGGGCAGCAGCTGGCCTGCCTGAAGCGCTTCGCCGCGAAGCTCGTCGACGGCGGCGTCTTCGTGGTGGAAGGCATCGTCCCGGCCCCCGGCATGAGCGGATCGGTGCGGGTCGAGCGCATCGAGGACGACGAGGTACGCCTGTTCGTCTCCCACGGCGACCCTTCAAAGCAGGAGCTGAGCGCCGCGCACCTGATCCTGCGCGCGGACGGCGTCCGGATCATTCCCATTCACGGGCGCAGCATCCCGCCGGCCGAGCTCGACCTCATGGCGTCTCTCGCCGGTCTCCGCCTCCGCGAGCGCTGGGGCGGCTGGGTGCGCGAGCCTTTCTCAGCGCAGAGCCGGCGTCACGTCTCCGTGTACGAGCGGGTTTGAGCAGGCATACTGAGCGCATAGTCGCTGCCTGACCTCATCGGCAGGCCCCACGGGGCCCTCGGCATCGGCCGACAGGCTGAGCGGGTCAGCGTGCGCGCCCACAAAGCTACGATCGCAAGCCGGTGATGGAGCCGCTCTACAAGCCACAGGGCGTCGAAGAGCGTTGGCAGCGCACCTGGGAGGAGGACGGCCTCTACACCGCGGAGCCGGACTCGGGCCGCGAGACGTACGTGATCGCACTCCCGCCCCCGAACGTTACGGGTGAGCTGCACATGGGCCACGCGCTGAATGCGTCCATCCAGGACCTCCTGATCCGCTGGCACCGCATGCGCGGCTTCAGCGTCCTCTGGCAGCCGGGCTACGACCACGCCGGCATCGCGACGCAGAACGTGGTCGAGAAGGAGCTCGCCAAGGAGGGGCTGACCCGCCACGACCTGGGCCGCGAGCGCTTCCTCGAGCGGACCTGGGCATGGCTCGACGAGTACGGCGGCGTGATCATGAGTCAGCTCCGGCGGCTCGGCGCGTCGCTCGACTACCGGCGCGAGCGCATGACCATGGATGACGCGTACGTGCGCGCCGTCCTGCGCTGGTTCGTGCACCTGCATGAACGCGGCTTCCTGTACCGCGCCAACCGGATCGTCAACTGGTGCCCGCGGTGTGCGAGTGCGATCTCCGACCTCGAGGTCGATCACCACGAGACTGAGGACACGCTGAGCTGGATCCGCTACCCGCTCGCTGACGGCGACGGGCACGTGACGATCGCGACGGCGCGGCCGCCTACGATGCTCGCGGACGTGGCGGTCGCCGTGCACCCCGACGACGACCGGTACCGAGGCCTTGTCGGCCGCGATGTGATCGTGCCGGTTGTCGAGCGGAGGGTGCCGATCATCGCCGACGAGCGCGTCGAGCCGGATTTCGGCACCGGCGCCGTGAAGATCACGCCCGGGCACGATCCGATGGACTGGGAGATCGGCCGCGACCATGGACTTCCTGAGCTCACCGTGATCGGGCTCGACGCTCGTATGAACGCCGAGGCAGGCGAGTACGCCGGCTTGTCGCAGGAAGAGGCGGACGCCGCGATCGTGGAGCGGCTCCGCGCCGCAGGCCTGCTCGAGAAGCAGGAGCCGTACCGGCACGCGGTGGGGTTCTGCAACCGCTGCGGGACGCGCATCGAGCCGCTCGTCACGCTGCAGTGGTGGTGCGAGATGGACGAGCTCGCGCGACCGGCCATCGAGGTCGTCGAGGAGGGGCGCGTGCGGTTCCGGCCCGAGCGCTACGCCGACGTGTACCTGAACTGGATGCGGAACATCCGGCCGTGGTGCATCTCGCGCCAGCTCTGGTGGGGCCATCAGATCCCCGCCTGGTACTGCCCCGAGGCGCATACGACGGTCGCCGAGACAGTCCCGGAGCGCTGCGCCGAATGCGGAAGCAACGAGCTGGCGCAGGACGAGGACGTGCTCGACACGTGGTTCTCATCTGCCCTCTGGCCCTTCGCGACGCTCGGCTGGCCCGAGCCGACCCCTGAGCTCGAGGCCTGGTATCCGAACGACGCCAGCTCGACAGATCGCGGGATCCTCTTTCTGTGGGAGGCGCGGATGATCTTCTCGGGGATCGAGCTGATGGGCGAAATCCCCTTTCACACGGTGAACATCCATTCGACGATCAACGCGCCGGACGGGCGCCGTATGTCGAAGAGCCTCGGCACGGGGATCGATCCGCTCGAACCGGTCGACGTGCACGGCGCCGATGCCACTCGCTACGGCCTGCTCAAGATGTCCTCGACGCAGGATGTGCGCTACTCGGAGGGCGCGATCGAAGAGGGTCGCAAGCTCGCCAACAAGCTCTGGAACGTGGCGCGGCTCATCCTGACCAACAGCGAGGGGGCGACCCCCGAGCTACGGCCCCGCGACATCGAGGAGCGCTGGATTCTCGCGCGGCTCGACGTGGTGCGCGCAGAGCTCGAGGCGAACTGGGGCGAGTACCTGCTCGCGCCCACCATGAACGCGCTGTACCACGTGACCTTCGACGAGTTCTGCGACTGGTACGCGGAGGCGATCAAGCCGCGCCTCTACGAGCGTGACCAGGACGCGGTGTCGACGGCACTCGGGGCGCTCGAGCTCCTCCTGAAGCTTCTCCACCCCGTGATGCCGCACGTGACCGAGGAGATCTGGTCGAACCTTCCCGCCCGCGAGACGCGCCTGATCGTGGCGCCCTGGCCCGATCCGGACGAGCGCTTTGCCGAGGCTGCCGGCGCGCTCGATCAGGTCCAGGAAGCTGCCTCGATCTTCCGTCGCAGCGGTGCGCTCGTCGAGCTCGAGGGCGACGAGCGCCGCATCTTCGATGCGGTCGTGAAACCGGACCGCGCCAGGAGCGACGGTGGAAACCTCGATGCGGAAATTGCCCGCCTGCGCAAGGAGATCACGCGCGCCGAGGGCATGCTGGCGAACGAGCGCTTCACGTCGAAGGCACCGCCGGAGGTGGTCGAGGCGGAGCGCGAGAAGCTCGCCCGCTACCGGCGTGAGCTCGATGCGATCGGCGGCTGAGCCGGCGGCCGGCCCGAACACTCGCTGGATCGAGTCGCTGTCGCCGTGGCCCGAGGAGTTCGGGCTCGAGCGCATGAAGGCGCTTTTGCGCGAGCTCGGCGATCCGCAGCGGCGCTACCCGGCTATCCACGTGGTCGGCACAAACGGCAAGTCGACCACGACCCGGTTCATCGCCGCGCTGCTTCGAGCCGAGGGAGTGCGCGACGTCGGTTCGTACATATCTCCGCACGTCCGCGCGTGGAGCGAACGCATTCAGATCAACGACGTGGACGTTGATTTCGAGGCCGTCATTGGGCAGGTGCGCGCATCAGCCGAGCGCGTTGGCGCCACGCAGTTCGAGACGATCACGGCCGCAGCGCTCGCGGCATTTGCGCAGGCCCGTGTCGACGTCGCGGTCGTTGAGGCGGGTTTGGGGGGACGGTTGGACGCGACGAACGTGCTGGAAACACAGGTGGTGACGCTCACGAACGTTTCCCTCGAGCACACCGACGTACTCGGCTTGAGCCGGGAGGCGATCGCGCGCGAGAAGCTGGCGGTGATTCGTGCGGGTTGCACGGTGGTTCTCGGAGAAGGCGAGGAATGGGAAGAGCTCGCGCTGGAGCTTGGAGCGGGCCGGGTCGTCCCGGTCGCGGACCGCTGGCAGACGAACGACGAGGTCTCAATCGCTGGGGTCGAAGCGTTTCTCGGCCGCGAGACGGACTCGGCGCTTTGGTTCGTCTTGCACGAGGACGAGGTAGACCTACCCGGCAGGTTCGAAATCCGGTCAGACAGGCCGCTCGAAGTCTGGGACGGCGCGCACAACCCGGCTGCTGCGGCCCGCCTGGCTCGCGAACCGTTCGGTGTGCCCGCACTCAAGTGGCTATCAGCGTGGCACAGCGGAGACCCTCTTCCGCAACGCGACGTCGTCAAGGTGGTCTCCGTGATGAGTGACAAGGATGTCGACGGCATCCTTCGCGGGCTGACTCCCCTCGGTCCGATGCTCATCGCGACGTCCGCCTCCACTCCGCGCGCCCTGAAGGCGGAGGAACTCGCCGAGCGTGCGCGTCCGTATTACGAGCATGTGGAGGTCGTCCCCGACCCACGACTTGCCCTGGCCCGCGCCCGCGAGCTGGCCGGGCCGGATGGGGCCGTCCTCGTCACCGGATCGCTGTACCTTCTCGCGGATCTCCATTCCGTCCCGTAGAGCACGTACCATGAGGCGGTTCGTAGAGAGGCTGAGCGTCTTCGCGTTCGCCGCGACCGTCGTGCTGGCGATCGTCGGGCTCGCGTTCGCCGCCGGCTACCTCGTCGGGCAGCTGTTGCTGTAGGCAGGAGGTTGGTGGTTTGCAGGACGACGACGGCGGAATTTTCGAGGGGATGCGCGACTTCTTCGATTCAGGGACGTGGATAGTGGCCCGCAACCTGGCCATCTTCTTCGCGTTCATCTTCTGGCTCGCCGTCGCGTACTGGGTCTTCAAGGACGCCCGCCGTCGCATCGCCGACCCCTGGCTCGTCGGCATGGCGACCGTGCTCGGGCTCGTCCCACCTTTCGTCGGAGCGATCATCTACATGCTGTTCCGCCCGCCCGAGTACCTCGACGACGTGCGCGAGCGCGAGCTCGAGATCAAGGCGATGGAGGAGCGCCTCGCCGAGACCGATCTCCATTGTCCGGTCTGCCGCGCCGCCGTCCGCGAGAGCTTCCTCGTCTGCCCGGTCTGCACGACCAAGCTCAAGCAGGCGTGCGAGACGTGCAAGGCGCCGCTCGAGCCGCTCTGGCAGGTCTGTCCCTACTGCGAGACGCGCGTCGCCGCACCGGCGCCGATCGAGTTCGCGCCGAGTGCCAAAGCACGTCCGCGCCGTAACCGCAGCAGCCGCCGGAGCGCCGAGCAAGCACGCGAGTAGAGTTTCCCGCTCCGTGGCCGTGGAGCGGACACTCGTGCTCGTAAAGCCGGACGCCATGCAGCGGCGCCTGGCCGGCGAGATCCTCCGACGCCTGGAACAGCGGGGCCTGACGGTGCGCGCAGCCAAGCTCGTGCTGGTCGATCGCGACCTCGCAAAGCGCCACTACGCGGAGCATGCCGAGAAGCCGTTCTTCGGTGAGCTCGTCGACTTCATCACCTCCTCGCCCACGCTCGCCCTGGTGCTCGAGGGAGAAGGCGCGATCGCCGTCGTCCGGACGACGATGGGCGCGACCAATCCAGCGGAGGCCGCGCCCGGCACCATCCGCGGCGACTTCGCGCTGTCCATGCCGGACAACCTCGTGCACGGCTCCGACGCGCCGGAGTCGGCCGCGCGCGAGATCGGGCTCTGGTTCGGCGACCGCGAAATTGTCTGACTCACTCCAGAACCGCAAAGCCTGGGACGCCCGGGCGGACGAATACCAGGCCCTACACCGCGACACGCTCAGCCGCCCCGAGCCTCGCTGGGGCATGTGGCAGATCGCGGAGGCCGAACTGCAGATCCTGGGCGACGTGGCCGGGAAGGACGTGCTCGAGTACGGCTGCGGCGCCGCCCAGTGGTCGATCCTGCTGGCCAAGGCCGGGGCGCGCCCCGTCGGTCTCGACAACTCGGCGCGCCAGCTCGAGCACGCTCGGCGGCTGATGGACGAGGCGGGCATGCACTTCCCGCTTGTGCATGCGAGCGCCGGCGAGGCGCCGTTCTCCGACGCGAGCTTCGACATCGTCTTTTGTGACCACGGCGCAATGACGTTCGCCGACCCTTACGTCACCGTTTCCGAGGTTGCCCGACTGCTACGGCGGGATGGGCTCTTCGCGTTCTCTCACTCCACGCCACTGTCGAATGTCTGCTGGGACGCAGATGACCGGATTCAGCCGCGACTCCACGATTCATACTTCGGCCTCCATCGCATGGAGTGGCCGGGTGAGGCCGTGGAGTTCAACCTGCCGCAGGGCAAGTGGATCCGGCTCTTCCGCGCCAACGAGTTCGCCATCGAACGCCTGCACGAGGTGCAACCGCCCACAGCCGCGACGACGACGTACCGCACCGAGGAGGAGACTGACTGGGCCCGCGAGTGGCCCATGGAGCAGATCTGGAGGCTCCGGAAGCGGTGAGCCTGAGCGATCACGTCGCGCGCAACCGCGCCGAATGGAACAAGTGGGCCGAGGAGTTCATCGAGCCCGGACGGCGCGCCTGGTCCGCGGAGGAGATCAGCTGGGGCATGACCGACGTCCCGGAAAGCCGCGTCCGAGTGCTTCCGGAGGTGGCTGGAAAGGACGTCCTCGAGGCCGGCTGTGGGACGGCGTACGTCTCGTCCTGGCTGGCGCGGCGCGGTGCGCGCGTCACGGGTATCGATCCCTCGGAAGCGCAGCTCGCAACCGCACGCCGGTTCCAGCAGGAATTCGGGCTCGAGTTTCCGCTCGTCGAAGGGAACGCCGAGGACATGCCCTTCGCAGACGAGTCGTTCGACCTCGTCGTCTCCGAGTACGGCGCGAGCATCTGGGCTGATCCATACGTCTGGATCCCTGAAGCGGCGCGCGTGCTGCGGTCCGGAGGCCACATCGTCCTGCTCGTCAACGGCACGCTGCTCGTGCTCTGCATGCCGGCGCTCGAAGCCGATCTTCCGTCGGGGACTCGGTTCCAGCGGCGCTACTTCGGCATGCATCGCTTCGAATGGCCGGACGACGACAGCGTCGACTTCCATCTCGGCTACGGCGACTGGATCCGGCTCTTCGTCGGCTCGGGGTTCGAGGTCGAGGCCTTCGTCGAGCTGCAGGGTGCCGAGGACGCAAAGCCGAGCCGTTTCAACCTCTTCACGCCGGAGTGGGCGACGAAGTGGCCCGCCGAGGAGATCTGGCGCGCCCGCAAGGCCGCGTGAGCGCGCCGCCCGCGCCGCCGATCCTGCTCGCGTCTACCTCGCCCCAGCGGCGCGCGATCCTCACGCAGCTCGGCGTCCCCTTCGACGTCGTCGCGCCGCGGTACGAGGAGCACGATCCGCCGGACGCCGACCCTGCGGACCTGGTTCGCGAGCACGCACGGGGCAAAGCGCGCTCAATCGCCGGAGAGGCGGGCGACAGGCCGGTGCTCGGCGTCGACACCACGGTCTGCATCGGGCGGCGTGTCTACGGCAAGCCCGCCGGTGCGGACGAGGCGGTCACCATGCTCGAAGAGCTGTCCGGCCGGACGCACGTCGTCGTGTCCGGCCTCTGCATCGTCACGCCGGGCTGGGAGGTGGCCGAGGTCGAGGAGACGGCCGTGACGTTCCGGTCGCTGACGCCCCGCGATCTGGCCGCTTACATCAGCGTCGGCGAGTGGCAGGGACGGGCCGGCGCGTATGCGATCCAGGGCCGCGGCGCGGCGCTGGTCGAGCGCATCGAGGGCGACTACTTGAACGTCGTCGGGCTGCCCGCCTCGCGACTCGTCAGCCTCCTCGCCGAGCGTTTCGCCGGGGTGTACGGCTTCGGCTAGCCTCGCGGCCGGGCTGGACTTTGCCCCGGGACGGCCCTACGCTGTTCGCAGCGCACCGCTCCGACGCCGCTAAACTCGCCTGCTTTCAATGGGATTTCTGGACTACGTGAACGGCTTCGGCGGCCGCGACATGGCCGTCGATCTGGGCACCGCCAACACGCTCGTCTACGTGCGCGGACGCGGCATCGTGCTCTCCGAGCCGTCCGTCGTCGCCATCGACCAGCGCACCGGGGAGGTCTACGCGGTCGGAGTGGAGGCCAAGCGGATGCTGGGCCGCACGCCCGGCACGATCACTGCCATCCGGCCGCTCAAGGACGGCGTCATCGCGGACTTCGACGTCACGGAGCAGATGCTCCGCCACTTCATCCAGAAGGTGCACCAGAATCGCTTCGCGCACCCGCGCGTCGTGGTGTGCGTGCCGTCCGGCGTCACCGGCGTCGAGAAGCGTGCAGTCGAGGAAGCCACCCTCTCGGCCGGTGCGCGCGAGGCTCATCTCATCGAGGAGCCGATGGCCGCCGCCATCGGGGCGGGCCTGCCCGTCTCGGAGCCGACCGGGAACATGGTCGTGGACGTGGGCGGCGGCACCACAGAGGTAGCCGTGATCTCGCTCGGCGGCATCGTCGTCTCGCAGAGCCTGCGCGTGGGCGGCGACGAAATGGACGAGGCGATCGTCACGCACGTGAAGAGGGAGTACAAGCTCCTGATCGGCCAGCAGACGGCCGAGGAGATCAAGCTCGAGGTCGGCTCTGCCTTCCGCATGCGCGAGGAGGTGCAGGCGGAGGTGCGCGGGCGAGATCAGCTCACGGGCCTGCCGAAGACGGTGATCCTCAACTCGGAGGAGATCCGTGAGGCGCTCGAGGAGCCGGTCAGCCAGATCATCGACGCCATCCGCTCGACGCTCGACAAGACGCCGCCGGAGCTGGCGGCCGACATCATGGACCGGGGCATCGTGCTGGCCGGCGGCGGTGCACTGCTGCACGGCCTCGACGAACGACTCCGTCATGAGACGCACATGCCGGTGCAGCTCGCCGACTCGCCGCTCACCTGTGTGGCGGTCGGGTCCGGCCGTAGTCTCGAAGTGCTCGAAGAGATCAAGAAGACCGCCCGCGCGCGTGCCCGCAGCCGGAACGGCTACCGACGGTAGTCTGCGGCGCCCCAGCGCGCGCGCTTAGAGACCGCCAGCCACGCTGCTTTAATCTGGAACCCCGTGCCTCGCAATAGAAGCGTCCGGCTTGCCGCCCTGGGCGCGTCGGGTTCGCGCACGGCCACTCCGTCATACGGCGGCCGCGCGAACGGCGTGCTCCGGCGACGCATCGTCGTCGCCGCGCTCGTGCTCGCCTCGCTGGCCATGATCACGGGCTACTTCCGCGAGTCGGAAGGCGGTGCGCTGCACGATGCCCAGGGCGCCGGGGCGCAGGCGCTCGAGCCGTTCCAGATCGGCGCGGCGCGGCTCGTACGGCCGTTCAGGGATGCCTGGGGCTGGTTCGACGGCCTGCGCGACGCCAGGTCGCAGAACGAGGCGCTGCGCCGCCAGGTCGACGAGTACCGGAGGCTCGCCTTGCAACCCCCTGCTGCCCGCCAGAGCCCCGATCTCGGAATCGAGCCTGCGGCTGCGCCGAGCTATCCGCGGGACTACCGACCCTTGCTCGCGGACGTCATTCTGGACCTGCAGGTCTACCGCCAGGTGATCGTCGTCTCGGCCGGTAAGGCGGACGGCGTACAACGCTTCGACCCGGTCGTCACCACGCGCAACCTCCTGGCCGGACACGTCTCGAAGGTGGGCCCGACGACGGCCGAGGTGACGCTGCTGTACGACCGTCAGAGTGCGGTGGGCGCCTACGACTACGAGACCAACGCAAAGGGCTTGCTCCGTGGGCGCGGCGCCGGGACGTCGACGCTCGTCCTCGACCGGGTGCCGAAGGAGAAGATCGTCAAGGACGGTGATCACGTCCTTACGGCCGGCCGGCTCTCCGGCGAGGACTACGAGTCGTTCTACCCGGGTGGAATTCGGATCGGCCGCGTGACGCATGTCGGCCAGAGCGACACGGATCAGTACAAGCTCGTGCAGGTGCAGCCGTTCGCCAACCTCGAGGACCTCGACAGGATCGTGGTGCTGCGGCGCTCCAAGCCGCTCCCGACGCTCCCGTGATTGCAGCAGTCGCCAAGTCGATCGTCCTGCTCTTCGTCGGCGTGCTGGCGCAGATCGCGGTCTTCGCCCCGATCGAGATCGCCGGCGGAAGTCCCGACGTGGTGCTCGTTCTCGTCGCGGTCGTCGCCCTCCTGGCCGGATCTGTGGTGGGCGCCGCCGCGGGCTTCTGGGCGGGGCTGCTGCTCGACACGGCCTCGCTGGGGACGCTCGGCTTCACGTCGCTGCTCCTCACGCTGGTCGGGTACTGGACCGGACGGTTCGGCGAGACCGGCGGGGGCGCCAGGACGCACGGCGCGCTGATAGCGGTCGCGGCGGCCACCATCCTCTACGCGCTCGGAGGCTTCCTGTTGCATTTCTTGCTGGGCGAGCCCACCTCGGCGCGCTGGATGCTCTTCGACGCGCTGCTTCCGGCGCTCGCTCTCAACCTGCTGCTGACACTGCCGGTCGTCGCCCTGTGCCGGAGGCTGTTCACGCCCCCCGGCCTGCGCGCTGCACAGGAAGTGGAGCTGCTTGGCTAGGGCGCGGTACCCGGCGCGCCCGCGGAGCTTCCTGCCGCGCGACCCGCGCGTCGCGGAGCCGTACCGGCTCACGGCGCAGCGCGCCTTCCGCATCGGCATCCTGGGCGCGCTGGCGCTCGCTGCCTTCGCGCTGCTGATCCTGCGCCTGTGGGCGCTGCAGGTGCTCTCGGGCGACGAGTACCGGCGCGTGGCCAAGAACAACCAATTGCGTCTCGTGCGCACCGAGGCGCCCAGGGGGCTGATCCTCGACCGCAACGGCAAGATCCTCGTCAGGAACAGGGGCGCCACGGCGGTGCGCATCTGGCCTGCCGACCTGCCGGAGAAGGGCCGGTACCAGGCCGTCAAGAGGCTTGCGCAGGTGTTAGGAGTACCTCTCCAGGACGTCCTCGAGCAGCTCGAGGCCCATAAGGACGATCCGCTGACGCCGATCACTGTCCGCGAGAACGTGCCGGCGAGCGTCGTCATGGCCCTATCCGAACGTCAGACGCTTTTCCCGTTCGTCCGCATCGAGGACACGAGCGTCCGCCAGTACCCATTGGGCGAGCTGAGCTCGCAGCTGCTCGGGCACGTGGGCGAGATCGACGACAAGCAGCTCGAGGAGCTCAAGGGCTATCGGCTGGGCGACCGGATCGGCCAGCGCGGCGTCGAGGCAACGTTTGACCGCTTCCTGCGCGGGCGCCCAGGCGTGCAGCAGGTTCGCTTCGACTCGGCTGGCCGCACGATCGGCCGGCCGCTCACGAGGGCAGAACCGGTTGCCGGAGACTCGGTGCGCCTCACGCTCGACACCGATCTGCAGCGCGCCGCCGAGGAGGCCGTCAGGTACGGGATCGACCTCGCGCATGAGAACGACAACTGGTACGCAGAGACTGGCGCGGCGGTTGCCCTCGACTCGCGGAGTGGGGAGGTGCTGGCGCTTGCCTCGGTGCCCACGTTCCACCCAGGCGCGTATAGCAACCCGCGCCGTCGCGAAGATCTCGGAGCGCTCCTCGACCAGCCGCGCGGCCTTGCGGAGCGCGAGAACCTCCCAGGCATCAACCGCGCCGTCGAAGGGCTCTACGCGCCGGGGTCGACCTGGAAGCCCGTGACGGCGCTCGCCGCCATGCAGGAGGGCATCGTGGGGCCGTATGACCCGATCGACTGTCCGGCATCCTTCTTCGTCAAGGACTCGGCCGGAAACCCGGTCGTCGGCGGGCAGTTCAACAACTGGAACGGCACCTCGAGTGGCTCGCTCACGCTGCCGCAGGCGCTCGAGCAGTCGTGCGACACGTACTTCTACGAGCTGGGCATGCGCTTCTACTCGCTCCCGGGCGACCGCGGGCATCCGTTCCAGGAGTGGGCGGCGCACTGGGGCTTCGGCCGGCCGACAGGACTCGACATCGGCGGCGAGTCGAGTGGCCTTTTGCCCACGCCTGAATGGCGCAAGCGCACGTACACGAAGAAGACGCACCCTTCTACCTGGCAGGAGGAGCGCAGCTGGAAGCCCGGCGACTCGATCCAGCTCGCCATCGGCCAGAAGGATCTGCTCGTCACGCCGCTCCAGATGGCGAGCTTCTACGCCACGATTGCGAACGACGGCAGGATGATCCGCCCGCACCTGCTGCGATGGATCGAGGAGTCGGGCACGCAGCGCGACAATCCGCTCGTGCTGCGGCGCTACTCGGCTCCGCCCGCCGGCGAGAGCCGCATGGACCCGGGCGCGCTCTCCGCCGTGCAGCAGGGACTGCTGCAGGCCACGCACGGGAATCTCGGCACTTCCACGCTGGTGTTCAGCGGCTTCCCCGAGCTCATCGCCGGCAAGACGGGCACCGCGCAGAAGTACGTCGCTCAGGCCGGACAGCTCATCGACACCTCGTGGTTCTGCGGCTACGGCCCGTACGACTCGCCAGCGATCACCGTGTGCGTGGTCATCGAGAACGGCGGCTTCGGCGGGGAGGCGGCGGCGCCCGCGGCGCTCAAGATCTTCCAGGCCTACTTCAAGGAGCAGGGCGGCAACCTGACCTCCGTGCCCGCCGACTGATGCTCGACTACGCCCAGCCCTCCCGTGCCACGTCCCGCCGTCCGGCGGCGCCGCGCATCGAGCTGGGCACGCTGCTACGCCGGCTCGACTGGACACTCCTGCTCGCCGCGGCCGCCCTGGTGGTCTACGGCCTCTGGGTGCTCGACGGCGTGACACGGGACGACGTCGCAGCGGATCCGAGCTACTACGTCACACGCCAGGCGGTCTATGCGGCCGTCGGTGGTCTCGGCCTGGTCGCCGCGCTGCTCATCGACCCGTCGCACTACCGGCGAGGTCGCACGTTCCTGTACGGGCTGACTCTGGCGCTCCTCCTGCTGGTGCTGGGCGCCGGCGTCGAGGTGCGCGGCTCGACACGCTGGCTCGAGCTGGGCGGCTTCACGTTCCAGCCGTCCGAGTTCGGCAAGCTGCTCCTCGTCCTGTTCCTGGCGGCCTTTCTGGCCGACCGGGGCAAGCGGGTCACGGACAACCGGACGACGCTAGCCGCGGTCGGGCTGGCGACCGTTCCCGCCACGCTCGTGTTCCTCCAGCCGGACGTGGGTAGCGCCCTCGTCTACGGTGCCGCGCTGGGTGCCGTGCTGTTCGTGGCCGGCACGCGCTGGCTGCACCTCGCCTCGCTGCTGGCCGGGGTCGTCGTCGTCGCCGTCTTCGTGCTGTGGGGCGGGCCGAAGATGGGCGTCGAGGTGCTCAAGCCCTACCAGGTCAAACGCCTGACGACCTTTTACAACCCGTCGGACAGCCCCGACTCCGCCACTTACAACGTCAACCAGTCCACCATCGCGGTCGGGGCCGGCGGCGTGTCCGGGCGCGGCGTCACGAACGCCACGCAGACGAATCTCGACTACCTCCCCGAGCACGAGACCGACTTCATCTTCGCCTCGCTCGCCGAGCAGCGGGGATTCGTCGGCGCATCGTTCCTGCTTCTCCTCTACCTGCTCGTGGTCTGGCGGGCGCTGAACGCGATCGCTGTGGCGCGTGACTCGTTCTCGGCCATCGTGGCGGGTGGCATCGCGGTCGCTCTGCTGTTCCAGATCGTCGTGAACGTCGGCATGACCATCGGAATGGCTCCCGTAACGGGCATCCCGCTGCCGTTCGTGAGCGCAGGCGGCTCGTCGCTGATCACAAACCTGATCGCGATCGGCATCCTCGAGGCCATCATCATCCGCGGCCGCACGCCGACTGCGCTGGTGCGCCTGCGCCGTCGATAACAGACAGATCCGAGTAACAGTCACTTGGGCCTGCGCCGTGCGCTCCGTCCGACGAGGGTCCTACCCTGGCGGGCGTGAGAAGGAGGTGGCCGCATGGCTGCAAAACGCGAGGTGCATGAGCTGCTGTTCATCGAGGAAGCCGATGCCTGGTTCGAGTACCTCGAGACGACGCGCGAGACCACGGCCGTGCGGTACGCCGAGATCGAGCCCTGGGCCTGGGCGCGGCTCAGCCAGCGCTTGCGGCTGATTCGACGGCGGCGCGCCAGACTGACGCCTGCTGAGGCCGCGTAGGCGCAGCGCAGCCGCGCTGCTAGCCTCTAGTCAGGCTTGCCAACGCTTTACACATGTTCATGCAGCGCGCGCGGCGCCCGAGGAGCCGTGGCTGCGAGCGCGCGCACACACGAGAAGGAGATTGCTTTTGCCTCTACTCTGGTTCCGGCGACGCAAGCCGAAAGAGAACGAGGCGGCCGCAGAGGCGGCCGCGCCGCAGACCACCCAGGTACCACAACCGACTGAGGCTCCACCCGCCTCTACGGAGGTAGGCGAGGAGCGAGCCAGGAAGCGCCGCCGCGGTTCACGCGGTGGACGCGGTCGTAAGAAGCCGTCACAGCCGCAGGCCGAGCAGACTGCGGCTGCAGCGCAGAAGAGCGGATCGGACGCGCAAAGGCCGAAGAAGCCCGCGAGGGCGGAGAAGCCGGAAAAGGCCGACCGGGCCGCGCGCACGCGTTCGCGACGGCGCACGGAGACGAAACGTGCTCCGCTACCTCCAGCCAAGCGCGAGCTGCTCATCTCGGCAGGCGTCGGAGAGCGCCGGGCAGCGGTGCTGGAGGACGGCCGCGTCGCCGAGGTCTATCTCGAGCGGCCCGAACGCCGCTCGATCGCAGGCAACATCTACCTTGGCACCGTCGACAACGTGCTGCCGGGCATGGAGGCGGCCTTCGTCGACATCGGCCTGGAGAAGAACGGCTTCCTGTACGTCGACGAAATCGTGACGCCGGAGCTCGAAGGCCGGCGTCACGGCAAGCGCATCCAGGATCTGCTTAGCCGCGGCCAGCAGATCCTCGTGCAAGCCGTCAAGGACCCGATGAAGTCGAAGGGCGCAAGGCTTACGACCGAGATCTCGCTGCCCGGCCGCTTCGTGGTCTTCGTCCCGAGCGGCGAGGGCTTCGGCGTCTCCCGCAGGCTCGAGGACGACGAGCGCGCGCGTTTGCGCGACATCCTCAAGCGCCTGAACGTGAAGAAGGGCGGTGTGATCGTGCGGACGGCGGCCGAGGGCGCCTCCGCCGAGGACGTCGAGCGCGACCTGGACTTTCTCCAGCGCCTCTGGAAGACCATCGAGCAGCGCGCCAAGACGGCGCAGACTGCGACGCTGATCTACCAGGAAGCCGAGCTGCCGCTCCGCGTCACTCGCGACCTCTTCACCGAGGACTTCGAGCGCGCGCTCGTCGACGACGACCGTACCTACCGGCGCATCGTCGGCTACCTGAAGAAGACCTCTCCGCATATGGCCGAGCGCGTCTCGCGCTACCGGCAGAAAGAGCCGCTCCTGGAGGCGTTCGGCGTCGACCAGGAGGTGCGCTCGACACTCTCCCGTCGCGTCGATCTGCCCTCCGGCGGCTACCTGGTCTTCGACTACGCCGAGGCCTTCACGGTCATCGACGTCAACACGGGGCGCTTCGTCGGTTCACGCTCACGTTCGGCGACGACCTCGCTCGAGGACACGATCACGAAGAACAACATCGAGGCCGTCAAGGAGGTCGTCCGGCAGCTGCGGTTGCGCGACATCGGCGGAATCATCGTCATCGACTTCATCGACATGGCGAACCCGAAGAACCGGGCCACCGTCGAGGAGGCTCTGCGCAACGAGCTGGAACGCGACCGCACGAAGACGTACGTAGTGGAGATCTCGCCGCTGGGCCTGGTCGAGATGACCCGTCAGAACGTCACGGAGGGCCCGCGTGAGATTCTCGCCAAGAAGTGCCCGACGTGCGGGGGCGACGGCATCGTTGTCTCGGAGGCGACCGCCGCCGTCGAGCTCGAGCGCCGGCTGCGCACGCTCGTGCGCGGCTCGCGCAGCAAGGTCTTCCGCGTCGAGGTGAACGCCCGGGTGGCCAGTTTGCTGGTCGGTCCCGGAGCCGAGCGCCTGGCGGCGCTCGAAGAGGCTACGAAGCGGCGCTTTGTCCTCGAGGGGCGCGAGGACGTGCCCCTCGACCACCTCGAGGTGCTGGCCCACGGGGCAAAGGCGGAGCCGGCCGAGCCGGCCCTCCCCGAAGGCGCGGAAGTCGCGGTCAAGCTTGTCGAGGTTGGGCTTTACGACGGCTCGTCAGGCGTCGGCAAGCTCAACGGTCTGGACGTCACTGTCGCCGGCGGCGCGGCCCAGGTAGGCAAGAAGGTGCGCGTGCGCATCGAGCGGGTGATGAACGGCACTGCGTACGCGACGATGATCTTGCCCACCGGGCCGGTCCTCGCGCCGATCACAGCCGAAGCCGAGGCGGAGAAGCCCACACGGCGAAAGCGCGCCAAGACAGCGGACGGGGCCGCACCCGCTGAGGAGGCTACGGTCGATGAGGAGGCCACGGTCGCGGAGGAGGACACGGTCGCGGAGGAGGACACGGTCGCGGAGACACCGGTCGTCGAGGTTGTGAAGCGGCAGCGCTCGCCGCGGGCGAAGCCAGCGCCGCAGCCCGCGGTCGCCGAGGAGCCCGCTGAAGGCGCTGAGCAACCGGTGGGCGGGGAGCCGGCCGGCGAGCAGCCCGCCGAGGCGAAGCCGAAGCGCAAGACGCGCCGGGGCACGCGAGGCGGACGGGGACGGAAGCGCAAGACCGCCGCGGGGCCTGCGGCCGCGAACGGCGCCGCCGCCGCCGAGGCAACTGACCCGCTCGTGGCCCGCATCCATCTGCCGCCCGCCGACCTGGAGGAGGCGGCGTCCGACGGCGAGGTAGTTCAGGCGCCCGAGGGCGCCCCGGAGGAGCCGCCCAAGCCGCGCCGCAAGACCCGTCGGGGCACGCGGGGCGGGCGCGGTCGCAAGCGGAAGCCGGCCGCCGCGGCAGCCGCCGAGGCGCCTCCCGACAACGCCCCGGAGTAAGAAATCCGCCTGGAACCGCTGCTACACTCGGCGCCACGCGGGCGAGGCCCGCGTTCTTTTCGACCGGGAGCGACGTGACGTACGCGATCATCAGAGTCGGCGGCAAGCAGTATCGCGTGAGCGAAGGCGAACGCCTGCTCGTCGACCGTCTCAAACACGAGGAGAGCAAGACGTTCAGTCCGGACGTGCTCTTCGTCGGAGGCGACGGCGACACGGCAGGCGTAACCGTCTCCGCACGAGTAGTGCAGCACGTGCGCGGTCCGAAGATTCGCATCGGCAAGCACCGCCGCCGGACGGGCTACCGCCGGCACACGGGCTTTCGCAGCAGCCTCTCGGAAATCGAGATCGAGGCGATCGGCGCCAAGCGCCGTGCCGCGAAGGCCGAGGCGAAGCCCGAGGAGGAGAAGCCGCGCGGGCTTCCCAACGGTTACGAGGACATGACGGTCGCGGACGTCAGCGAGGGTGCGAAGACCTGGAATCGCCCAATGCTCGAGGCGGCGCTCGTCTACGAGCGCGAGCATGCCAAGCGCAAGGGTGCGATCTCAGCTCTCGAGTCCGCCGTCGAACGAAAGGAGGACGGCAATGGCCCATAAGAAGGGTCTCGGATCCTCGAGGAACGGGCGCGACTCGCAGTCCAAGCGGCTCGGCGTCAAGGTGTTCGGTGGCCAACCGGTGCAGGCCGGGACGATCATCGTCCGCCAGCGCGGCACCCGCTTCCGCCCGGGCCCCGGCACGGGCATCGGCGGGGACGACACGATCTTCGCCAAGCGCGCCGGGACGGTGGAGTTCCGCACCACCGGCGAGCGCCGCCTCGTACTCGTCACCGCCTCGGAGTAGAGCCATGCTTGCCGACCGTGCCCGCATCGAGGTCGAGGCGGGTCGCGGCGGGGACGGCGCGGTGAGCTTCCGTCGCGAGAAGTACGTGCCGCGCGGCGGCCCGGACGGCGGCGACGGTGGCCACGGTGGGGACGTCGTTCTCGTCGCCGACCCGGACCGACGCGACCTGTCGGGTTTCCGCTCGCCGAAGCGCTTTCGTGCGCGCAGCGGCGGACGTGGCGGTGGGGCCGGCAAGCACGGGGCGAACGGTGACGACGTCGAGCTGCGCGTCCCGGTCGGCACACAGGTCTTCGCCGACGGCGAGCTCATCGCCGACCTCGCCGGCCGCGATGCGCGACTCGTGGTCGCGCGCGGCGGTCTGGGTGGACGCGGTAACCGCAGCTTCGCGACCGCCACACGCCAGACGCCGCGCTTTGCTGAGACGGGGCTAACCGGCGAGCAGCTCGAGCTCGACTTACGGCTCAAGCTGCTGGCCGATGCGGCGTTCGTCGGGTTGCCCAACGCCGGCAAGTCGTCGCTCCTGGCCCGCATCTCCAACGCGCGTCCCAAGGTGGCCGACTACCCATTCACGACACTCGAGCCGGTGCTGGGAACGGTCGATGCTCCGGACGGCCGCCAGCTGGTCGTTGCCGACGTGCCCGGGCTGATCGAAGGGGCCGGCCGTGGCGTCGGGCTGGGCCACGCGTTCCTGGCGCATCTGGAGCGGTCGCGTGTGCTGGTGCACGTCATCGACGCCGCCGGGGACGTCGAACAGGCCTGGCGGACGGTCGATGCGGAGCTCGCCGAGTATGGGGCGGGGCTCGACGAGCGCCCCCAGATTGTGGTGCTCAACAAGATCGATCTCCTTCCGGAACCGCCGCCCTTCGCGGTGCAGGACGATCGGATCCTGCGGGTGTATGCGCTTTCGTGTGCGACCGGGCAGGGTGTGGATGCCTTCCGCCTCGGTCTCTTCGAGCTGATCCCTCCCGCTGAGGCCCCCGCTCCGGCGCTGCGGGAGGGGATGGTCGACTTTCTCGTGTACCACCCGCAGCCGCGCCGCCGGCCGTTTCGAGTGCTCCGCACCGACCGCGGGTTCCGGGTGGTCGGCCGCCCTCCCGCCGACCCCGACGAGCTGGAGCGCGCTCTCAGGGCGGCCGGCGCAAAGACCGGCGACGAGGTCGCCGTCGGCGACGAGACGCTCGTGCTGGCGTGATGCGCCCGCTTTTGACAGTTTCGTCACGCTTCCGCCCCAGACAGGTGCGCCTTCGGCCGTTACGCTCGAAAGCGGGTAGGAGCTCGGGGCACCCACCCTTGGGTGGGGGTGGGCAACCGGCTACCGGCCGGGCGCCTAAGGCAGCGTCGTGTTCCTGACGGGATTGCTGGGCGGCACGTTCGATCCGCCGCACGTCGGTCACGTCGCGCTGGCGCGCACGAGCGTGGAGCATTTCTCGCTCACGCGGCTGCTGATCACACCGGCCGGGCGTACGCCCGGTAAGCCGGTCGCGTCGAATCCGGAGATCCGCCTCCGGCTCGCGGAAGCAGCGTTCGCCGATGTCTCCCACGCAGAGGTCTCGCGGCTGGACGTCGACCGTCCGCAGCCGGCCTACTCCTTCGAGACGGTCCGCTGGGCCCGCGAGCGCTACGGCGACATCATCTTCATCGTCGGCGCCGACCGCTTCGTCGACTTCCTGAGCTGGAAGCAGCCGAACGAGGTGCTCCGCTTCGCGCGGCTTGGTGTGGCGACGCGCCCCGGCTTCGACCGCTCCCGCATCGAGCCCGTGCTCGCCGCTGTCGAGCGACCAGAGCAGGTCGAGCTCTTCGAGATCCCGCCCGTCGACGTCTCGTCCACGCAGGTACGCGCCCGCGTCGCTGCGGGCGAGCCGATCACAGGCCTCGTTCCGCCCGCGGTCGAACGGGTCATCGACGAGCTCGGCCTCTACAGGACGCGGCAGCGCGCCTAGCTACACTGAAGCGACGCGACCTGGGAGCACGTACAGCCACTGACGTCACTCGAGCAAGCACGACGCATCGCCGGCCTCGCGCAGGAGAAGCTCGCCGAGGATGTGATCATCCTCGACATGCGTCCCGTGGCCATCTACACCGACTTCCTCGTCATCTGCAGCGGCCGCAACCCGCGGCAGACGAAGGCCATCTACGACGGGGTGCACGAGACCCTGAAGCGCGAGGGCCGCATCACGCCGCGATCCGTCGAGGGGCAGGCCGACGGCGGCTGGATCATCGCCGACTACCTCGACGTCGTGCTCCACGTTTTTACGCCGCAGACGCGCGCCTACTACCGGCTCGCGGAGCTGTGGGGCGACGTTCCCTCGGTGGAGGTCGAAGCCGCCGCGGTCTAAGGGTTGTTGTCCGATAGGACAACTACAATGAACGTGTGCTCACTCCCGACCAGAAAGGGACAATCGCGGAGACCGCGATCATCGCCTCCGCTGTACGCCTTGGCACTGACGTGTACAAGCCGGTCAACGATGGGCTGCGCTGCGACCTGATCTTTGGCGCCGGAGACGCGCTTCTCCGCGTTCAGTGCAAGTGGGCCGCGCCTCGCGGCGACGTCATCGTTATCACCTGCCAGTCAAGTCGTCGGACGCGCGATGGGTATCTGAGACGGACGTGCACAGCTGACGAGGTCGATCTAATCGCCGCGTACTGCGCTTCGATCGATCGCTGCTATGCAATTCCGCCGGAGCTCTTTGTCGGTCACGCGGCGGCGTGGCTCAGACTCGCACCCACGCGGAACAACCAGCAGATCGGCATTCGCTGGGCAGAAGACTACGAATTCGACGCTACAATGCGCCCTTACATTGACGGGGCCATAGCTCAGTTGGGAGAGCGCGTGCATGGCATGCACGAGGTCGCCGGTTCGAGCCCGGCTGGCTCCATTCCTCGCCTGTGGGCCGATGCGACACTGGAGAGCCCGTCGCCGGGCCAACCGGCGGACGCGCGCTAGGATCACCCTGCGCGTGCGAGGGCGCATCCGGTCCGCGGGCAGGGCAGAGCCCACCTCACAGAACGAGCGTAGCGTCGTAACCGATCTCTTCTCCGCCCGAAGCGCGGACACGGGCCCATCGGAGGGAGGTCGCTGTGCACTTGGAGCAGCTCCGCAAGCAGGCGAAAGAACTGGTCCGTGCCGCGCGCGCCGGGGACGAGGAGGCGCTGGCGCGGCTGGGCGGGCGCGAGCCGATCCTGGCAAGAGCGCAGCTGGTGCTCGCCCGCGAGCACGGCTATGCGAGCTGGCCCGCGTTGGTGGCGTCAGCCGAGGCGAACGCAGAGGCGTTCGTCCTCGCTGCGACCGCTCAGCGGCGAACGCGCGCCGAGGCACTGCTCGCGGCGCGGCCCGAGATCGAGCGTGACACGTGGGCGCGCCTGGTGTTGGGTCGCGACTGGCAGGGCGACCCGAACCAGCCCGGCGGGCCGCGGAACTGGGCTCCGCTCCTCTACGTCTGCCACTCCTGCTTCGCGTCCGCGAAGCTCGCACGCGAGCTGCTCGACCGCGGCGCCGACCCGAACGGGTTCTTCGTCAACGAGTACGGCCGGATGTCGGCCCTCTACGGCGCGGCCGGAGTCCTCCACGACCCGGAGCTGACGGCGGTGCTTCTCGAGGCCGGTGCGGACCCGGACGACAACGAGTCGCTCTACCACTCCACGGAGGCGCCGACCATGGAATGCCTTGCACTGCTGCTCGAGCACGGAGCGGAGACGCGCGGTACGAACGCACTTGCACACGCGCTCGACGAGGGCGACAGTCTCGAGCACGTCCGGCTGCTGCTCGAGGCCGGGGCCGACCCCAACGAGGGCGCGATCCTCGCCCATGCCGTTCGACGCGGCCGCGGCCCTGAGTATCTGCGACTGCTCGCCGAGCACGGCGCAGACCTCAATCGGCCGGGAGGAGAGACCTGGCGCGGCAAGGTACCGCTGCGCACTCCGTACCAGCACGCGGTGCTGCGCGGTCGCGCCGACGCGGCGGACACGCTCGCCGAGCTCGGAGCCTCGACCGAGGTTGCGCGCGCCGACTTGGCCTTGGCCGCCGTCGCGCGTGGCGAGCGAACGTCGACTCCGCTCGCGGCGCAGCTCGATCCGGATGGACAGGAGGTTGTGATCCTCGCGGCGCTCCGGGGGCACCTGGACGTAGTTCTCGATGCGGTAGGCCCTAACTTCCGCGGCGTCGTCGGCGGCTCGCCCGAAGGGCCGCTGCTCGGCCACGCTGCCTGGGTCGGCAACGCGGACGTTGTCCGCGACCTGCTCGCACGCGGCGCCGACGCGACCGCCCGGGCGAATGCGCAGTGGGACACGCCACTCGCGATCGCTGCGTTCGGATCGCAGAACGGCGAGCTACTTGGGCGCGATTACGTGGCTGTCGCGGAGCTGCTGGTCGACGCAGGCAACGAGATCGAGCCACGCTTCCTCGAAGTGGCCGAGGGCCCACTCTACGACTGGTTGGACGAGCGACTCGGCTAGCCCGCGCGCAGCCAACTCACGGTGCTCTATGAACTCATCGCCGTGGCTACTCTCGCCCGGTGAGGAACATCCGCGAGGCGCGGCCCGACGAAGCAGAGCTGCTGTTCCAGATCCAACGCGAGACGTCGCTGGCAGCCTACGCTCACATCTTCCCGCAGGAGCTGTACGCCTTTCCGGACGAAGAAGTGAGGGCCCTCTCAGGCGAGCGACTCGCCGATCCCGAGATGCGTACTCTCGTGGCGGACCAGGAGGGCCGGCCGGTGGGCTACGTCTCGTACCGCCGCGGCTGGCTCGACTCGCTATTCGTTTTGCCCGCCGCCCAGGGCACCGGCATCGGCTCTGCGCTGCATGACGAGGCGGTCGCTGCGCAACGCAGCCTCGGCGAGCCGCGGTTTTCGCTCTGGGTGCTCGACGAGAATCACCAGGCACGGCGCTTCTACGAGCGGCGCGGCTGGCGCGCCGACGGGCGCACACGCGAGGTGCCCTTCCCGCCGCACCCTTCCGCGATCGCTTACTCGCTCGAGCTGTCCTAGAGGACTAGAAGAGCCGCCAACGCTCGCGGGCCAGGAGGAAGCCGTGCGCTCCCCGGTTTCTGCACGTGAGGCCGGCCCGGGCCGAGGTGCACATGAAGGCGCCCCGGCGCCACGTCCTCCCGTATGCGAGCACAGGTGCCCGCGGGTCATAGACGGTGTCGCCAACGCAGATGGGCCCGCCGAGGCGGCGGGCCGGCAGCGAAAGACCCACCCAGTCGCCTTCGCACGGCTTCCGGGGCTCGGGTCGCAACCCGCTCAGGATGTCGCAGCGCAGCCGTACCCCTCCTCCGAACGAGCTCTCGTCGAGGCAGGCGATGTTTCCGGAGGGCGTGCGGAACGCTTTCGAGCGCAGCGGCGCCGGCGCGCTCTCTGCGACCGTGGCGAGCAGGCCAACCGGCGCGAGCACGCTCGCCGCTGCGATCACGATGGGCAAAGCCCGCACCGGCCCGATCCTACGACCGCCCGGCCGTCGCCTCAACAGCAGTGAGCGGGTCGCTCGCTAGGCTGGGCGGATGGCGGGCAGAGGCGATCTGGCGATCGAGGTCGAGGGGCTCGTGCGCGAGTTCAAGGACGTGCACGCGGTCGCGGGCATCGATCTCGAGGTCGCGCTCGGCGAGATCTACGGCTTCCTGGGGCCGAACGGCGCCGGCAAGTCGACCACGGTGCACGTGCTGACCACGCTGCTACCGCCCACGTCCGGAACGGCGAGGGTCGGAGGCTACGACGTCGTCGAGGACGGCCCCAAGGTGCGGCGGGTGATCGGCGCGGCGCTGCAGGAAGCGGCGCTCGATCCGCTCCTGACGGGCCGCGAGCATCTCCGGCTGCAGATGGCGCTCCACAACGTGCCGCGCGGCCAGCGCGGCCAGCGCGGCGACCAACTGCTCGAGCGTGTCGGCCTCTCGCAGGCTGCGGACCGCAAGGTACGCACGTACTCGGGCGGGATGAAGCGTCGCCTCGACCTGGCACTCGCGCTCGTCCACGAGCCACGCATCCTCTTCCTCGACGAGCCCACGACCGGCCTCGACCCGCAGAGCCGCAGCGCGCTCTGGGAGGAGGTCGGCCGGCTGGCAAAGGAGGAAGGTGTAACGGTCTTCCTCACCACGCAGTACCTCGAGGAGGCGGACGTGCTTGCCGACCGTGTCGGGATCATCGACAAGGGCCACATCGTGGCCGAGGGGACGCCGGCTGCTCTCAAGGCGTCGATCGGGCGACCGAGCATCGAGGCCGTGCCGAGCGATCCCGAGGCGCGCGACCGCGTGCTGCGGGTGCTCGCCCGCTTCGGCGAGCCGGTCAACGCCCCGCGCGGCGTTGCGGTGAGGCTGCTGGACGGCGATCTGAGCCTGCCCGAGATAGTGCGCGCGCTCGACGCGGAAGGGCTGGAGGTCGCCGATCTCCATCTGCATGCGCCGACGTTGGACGACGTGTTCCTCGCCAAGACGGGCCGCTCGCTCGAAGGCGAGCGTGAGGAGGAGTCCGAGCCCGCGGCGCACCAGTGAGCGCGACGACCGTCGCGCAGATTTCATACCTCGGACGCCGCTCGGTGCTGCGCCAGCTGCGCCAGCCAGCCCACGTCATCCCCCCGCTGTTTTTCCCGCTCGCGCTCATGGCCGTCAACGCCGCGGGACTGGACGCCGCCACCGACCTGCCGGGCTTTCCGACCGACTCGTTTCTCGCCTTTGCGCTCGCCGTCCCGTTCATCCAGGGAGCGCTCTTCGCCACGCTGAACGGCGGTGCCGACCTGGCGCGCGACATCCAGACCGGATTCTTGAACCGCCTCTCACTCACACCCATGCGTGGCTCGGCGCTGATCGGTGGTCATCTCGCGGGCGTGGTGGTCCAGGGCGTATTCCAGGCCGCCTTCTACCTGGCGGTGGGGCTGGCGGTCGGGGTGCGCCTCGAGTCGGGGCCGCTCGGTGGTGTTGTGCTGATGCTGCTCGCGGCGCTGATCGCTCTCGGCTTCGGCGCCCTGGGTACCTTCGTCGCGTTGCGGACCGGCTCCGGCGAGGCGACGCAGGCGACTTTCCCGCTCTTCTTCGTCTTCCTGTTCATCTCCTCGATGAACATGCCGCGGAACCTCATCGAGCACGACTGGTTCCGCATCGCCGCGACGGTGAATCCGGTCTCCTATCTCATCGAGGGCGTACGGAGCCTCATCATCACGGGCTGGGATGCAGAGGCGCTCGCGCTCGCATTCGGCGTGGCGTCCGTCTTCGCGGTCATCGCGATCGCACTGTCGGCGTGGTCATTGCGACTGAGGTTGACGCGCACATGAGCGGCTACCTCTCCGCATCGTTCGGGCTCGCGTGGCGCGTGCTCTACAAGATCTTCAACAACCCGGCGCTGCTCGCGCCGCAGCTGATCTTTCCACTCTTCTTCTTCACGGCCTTCGCCGGCGGGCTCTCGGTGGTCGACGACACGCCCGGGTTCGATTTCCCGGCTGGTTACACGGCTTTCCAGTTCGTCTTCGTGCTGCTGCAGTCGGCGGCATTCGGCGGGGTGTTCACCGGCTTCGGCATCGCCTCCGACTTCGAGTACGGCTTCAGCCGTCGCCTCTTCCTCGCGACCCCGCACCGAAGCGCCGTGATCGTGGGCTACGCCCTCGCCGCCATCGGCCGCTGGGCGACGACCGCGACGTTGCTCACGGTGGTCGCCCTCCTGGTCGGCATGGAGGTCGGCGGCAAGGGCGTGGACCTAGTGGCGCTGTACACGCTGGCTCTCATCGTCAACATTGCCGCGCTCCTGTGGGCGTGCGGTGTGGCGATGCGCATGCGCTCGCTGCAGTCCGGGCCGGTGATGCAGATGCCGACCTTCCTCGTGCTCTTCTTTGCCCCGGTGTACTTCCCGCTCAGCCTCCTCGAAGGCTGGCTGCACGCCGTGGCGACGGTCAATCCGCTCACCCGGATCCTCGAGACGGGCCGCGACTTGATCGCCGGCGAGCCTGCTCACGCGCTGACGGCCTTTGCGGTCGCTGCCGCGCTCGCGGCCGGCTTCGCGGTGTGGGCGCTCCGCGGCTTACGCCGCGCAGAAGCCGCCGGCTAGCAATCAGCGTCAGCCCGGACGTTACGAGCCCGATCCCGTGCCTCCGTCGATTCACCGAAGAACTGAGCATGTTTGGGGGACAGCCCCGGATTTCGTCGGGCCGCGCCACGAACTCAGGGAGAAGTTGCTTCTGAAGCTATTTCTGTCTGGAGAGCCGGGGCGGGCTGTGCTGAACGCAGGGGCCGGGCAGGGGTCATTCTCGATCATGCTCGAGCAAAAGGGATACGACGTGGTGAGCGCAGATGCCTCGTCGGCCGCCTGCGACGTGCTGCGTCGGCGAGTTGGGGGACGGGTCGTGCTAGCCGATGTCAGGGCGCTGCCGTTCGACGACGCGAGCTTCGATGCCGTTGTGCTCGGAGAAGTCATCGAGCACGTCCCGGACGATGTCGCGGCCCTGACTGAAGCGAGGCGTGTTCTGCGTCCGAGTGGCGTCCTCGCGCTTTCAGTGCCCGCCCAGCCGGCCTGGTTCGGCCCCAGCGACGAATGGGCCGGGCACGTCCGTCGTTACACACGCAGCAGCCTGATGTCTCGGTGTGCCGCTGCTCAGCTGGAGATCGTTCGTTGCGTGGGTTGGGGTTTTCCCGTATCTGCTGCCTTTCACCGCTGGATCTTCGACAAGCGCGCTGCTCATGTTGCGGAGACAGGCACAGCTCCCTCGCGGGCAATCCGCGTTGGGCTAGGAATCCTCAAGCTTGCGCTCTCGGTCGACCGGCTGTTCGTCGGCGTAGACCGCGGAGCTCTCGGCTTCCTACTGCTTGCCCGGCGCGTCGGCTAGCCGTCCCGCCACGACGTCTTGGTGGGCGCGACGCCCGCCGGGCAGGGCAGGCCGAAGCAACCCCGCCGCGGCCGTCAGCTCGAGCGCACGCGCGCGGCGAAATGCCGTTGCACCGACGAGCCCAGATACAGCACGCGCACCACGCCGGTCAGCCGCGAGCCGCCCGCGCCCTCGGGCAGCCGCCACGCGCAGCGCGCGACGCCGTTGCGGAAGCTCGCGGTCGCGGTCAGAGCCCGGCCGGCGATCCTCGCAGCGCAGCGGACGCCGACCGCCGCTCTCTCCGTCACGGCTCCGGCCGGCACGCGCAGGGTGGCCGCGAACGCCCGCCCGGCGCGCGCTTGCGGCGCCGTCGAGAACGCCACGACCTTCAGTGCCGTTTCCTTGGCCGGATCGTTGCCGGCCGGTGGAGGCTGCGCAGGCGGTGCCGCGCCCTTCACGAGCGAGGTCGGCTCGGACAGCGCCCACAGGACACCACCACGGTCAACGGTTCGCAGCATCGCGCGGAGCGTCGCACCAGCATCCGCCGGGTGGACGACATATTGAGCACTGTCGCCTGCGTAGACGAGCGCGCAGGAGTCGCCGTTCGCGTCGCAGCGCAGCCAGCGGTATGGCCCGTCCTGGTGCGGCGTCACGACCATCCCGCCGTCGCCGGGCTCGCCGTTGTAGACGACGGTGAGCGTCTGGCCGACCTCGGGCACGCCGAGCACGACGGGGGTGACGGGATGGCTCTGCTCGAGGTACGCATCGGATCCACCGCCGCCCCCGCCCAGAGCGAGCCCAGCAGCCGTCAGCGCGCCAAGCGCCACGAGCGTCGTCGCGGCCAGAAGCCGCCGCGGGGACATGAGGTGGCCCCTGTTCACGGGGGCGGATTGTCGCGTATCGCACCTGCTGCGTCCAGCTCCACCGGATCGGCTCGCTTCCCATTCGGCGGGCTGTGAATAGAGTGAGAGCATGATCGAGTCGGGAGAGATTGCGGCGACACGCATCGGAACGGGGCTCTCGACCGCGGGCTCGGCCGACCGCGCCGGGAGGGAAGCAGCGAGCGAGGCGGGCGCGGCACTGGCGGGCAGCGCCGACCTGGCCTTCCTCTTCCTGTCGCCGGCCCACCTCGACGACGCCGAGACGGTGGTCGCCGCGGTGCTCGACGAGCTCGGGCCCCGGCACATGCTGGGCTGTGTGGCGGAGGGGATCGTCGCCGGTGTCCGTGAGCTCGAAGAAGGTCCCGGCGTGGCGGTGTGGGCGGCGACGCTGCCCGAGCAGGCAGAGATCGACCTCTTCCACACGTTCGCCTTCGAGAGCGACGAGGGTACGGCGGTGGCAGGCTTCCCGCCCATCGAGGATCCCTCGCTCGTCGCGCTGATCGTCGATCCCTACACGTTTCCGGCCGGTCCGTTCCTCACCAAGCTGAACGAGGAGCAGCCGGGCCTGCCGCTCGTGGGCGGTCTCGCGAACGGCGGCGGCGAGCCCGAGGCGCAGGCGCTCATCCTCAATGACCGGGTGATCACAGAAGGGGCCGTCGGGGTGGTCGTGCACGGTGTCCCGGCGCTGACGGTCGTCTCGCAGGGCTGCGCTCCGATCGGCCGCGACGCCGTGATCACGAGCGCCGAAGGTAACGTCGTCTACGAGCTGGCGAGCCAGCCCGCGCTCGTGCGCCTTCAGGCCGAGATCGCCTCGCTCACGCCGGCGGAGCGCCAGCTGGCCACACGTGGCGTGCTGGCCGGGTTGGTCATCGACGAGAACCGTGCCGAGTACGGGCGCGGCGACTACCTGATGCGCTCGCTACTGGGTGCAGACGAGGACTCTGGGGCTATCGCGGTCGGAGAGCCCGTGCGCGTGGGCCAGACCCTCCGCTTCCACGTGCGCGACAGCGCGACCGCGGACGAGGATCTCCAGCAGGCGCTCTCCCACGCGCTGGCCGCCGGGCGCAGGCCGGCGGGCGCGCTGCTCTTCACCTGTAACGGCCGCGGAACGCACATGTTCTCCGAGCCGGACCACGATGCTCGCGCCGTGACCGGCGCGATCGGCTCCGACTCGGTGGCGGGCTTCTTCTGCGGCGGGGAGATCGGCCCCGTGGGGGGCCGTGCGTTCGTGCACGGCTACACCGCAACGCTCGCGCTGTTCCTCGAGCGCTAGCGTCGCGCCTGGTGGCTCGCCTCGTAGGCATCAACCACGTCGCCCTCGAGGTCGGCTCCATCGACGAGGCGCTGAACTTCTACGGCCGCGTGTTCGAGTTCACTCTGCGCGGCCGTGGAGGCCACATGGCGTTCATCGACATGGGTGACCAGTTCATCGCCCTCGCGGAAGGACGTGACGCTCCGCCTGACCGTCACCGCCACTTCGGTCTCGTGGTCGATGACAAGGAAGCAGTGCGCCGGGCGCTCGTCGAGGCGGGGGTGGCGGTACAGCCGGTAGGCGGAGTCGACTTCCGCGACCCGTGGGGGAACCACGTGCAGGTCGTCGATTACCGCGATGTGCAATTCACGAAGGCGCCGGCGGTCCTGCGCGGCATGGGTCTGGAAGGGCTCGAGAAGAGCGAGTCAGCCCTCTCGGAGCTCCGCGAAAAGGGCCTGGCCGACCACTAGGAAGGATTTGACGAAACACAGTCTGTGCTCTCGGGCCGCGCTGCTCGCCCCGATGCCGCGTCCTCAGTCGCGTCGATAGCTCTGCTATCGGCGCTCCCTGCGTCCTTGCTTCGGAACGACGCCCCGACAGCGAGCGGTGTTCCGCCAGACCCTTCTAGGCCACGTAAACGGTGAAGCTGCGCCGCGCCGCCTGACCGCTCACGACGACGGTAAGCGCCCCGGCGATGCGCGCGCCGGCGGCCAGCGCGGGCACGCGCCATGTGCAGCGCGCGAAACCGTTCGAGAACAGCCGGCCGCTCTGCGCCAGCTTGCGGCTTCCGGCGGCGGCGTTGCACCGGACGGCGGCGCCGCGAACCGGCGTGCCGTCCACGTGCACGACCCGCAGGTTTGCGACGAGCGTCCCGCCCGAGCGCGGCGCAGGCGTCACTGCGAAGGAGTACAGCACGAGCGCGTCGGCCGGCTCGATCGAGTAGCCGCCCGGCACCGGCTCGGTCGCTCTCGACAGCGCTGTTCGGGAACCCGCCGCGTTCGTCGCGGTCACGGCCACCCGGATCGTGTAGTCACCGTCCGCAGCGCCGACCACATAGCTCTGCCCGTTCTTGCCGAGCTTCGCGCAGCGGCTCCCGTCCATCGTGCAGCGCAGCCACGTGTACCGGTACCTCATGGGCGCCGTGCCTCGCCAGCGTCCGGCGATCCCGGTCACCTTCCTGCCCGGCGAGACGGGGCCCTGAATGGACGGCACGGCGAGCAGCTGAGGCTCCACGAGCCGCACGATCTTCTTCGGCGCTCGCTTCAGCGGACGGCCGAGCAGGAGTCGCCCGGCGCCCGTCTGGTTGTCGTTACCGCGCACGCCGGTGTCCGCCGTTCGCTGCAAGAGGAAGACTCGGAGCTGAGCCGCCGTCCAGTGCGGCCGCGCCTGCGCGACGAGCGCCGCGGCGCCCACGACGTGGGGCGACGAGGCGGACGTGCCCGGGAAGCCGACATGCTCGCCGCAGGCGGCGAAGCGGCCGTACGTCGCCGAAGAGACGGAGTCGGGCCCGGCCAGCTCGGGTTTCTTCCGGCCGTCGACCGTAGGGCCTTGCGAGCTGTACGGCTCGAGTTCCGCCGTCTGCCAGCAGACCGCGCCGACCGCCATCGTTGCGGGCGACGAAGCCGGCTCTCCGATACTGCCCGCAGGGGTCTGGCGCTCGAGGCGCCGCCCGGGCACGAAGAGGTCGAGCCGCGGCTGCCCTGATCCGCTCTTGCGCTGTATCTGAATCGAGAACGGCTCCGGCGCCGTGCCGTCGAAGCTGAAGCACGCCTGCTCGTACGGCTCTTGCTGGCCCGACTGGTCTCCGATGGCGGCCGCGATCGGGATGTTGCCGATCTCGCGGTACACGAACAGGTCGAAGTCCTGCGCGGTCACCGGCCAGTCGTCCCACTTGAGGAACACGCACGCCTCTTCCTCGGGCTCGAGCACGAAGCTGTTGCCGATGTCGCCGGGAGCAAATTGATGCAGGCCGGAGCCGGCGTCCGCGAAGCGCCCGGCCCAGTGCGCGCGGGCGTAGTTGCCGGCCGAGTTGACCCACAGCATGCCGGCCGCCTGCGCGATCGCCGCGACGCCCTCGGGCGTCTCGCGTGGGCCCGTGCCGTCCCCGCGCCATGTGTTGAACCAGGCAGCCGAGTGGTTGACGATGCGGATCCCCATCGCGCGCGCCCACGTGACGGCATCGCCGAGCGCCACGCCGTCGTCGATACAGATCAGGTAGAGCTGGGCCCCAGGAGCCATCTCGTGGACGATCTCGGCAACGGCCGTGCCGTGATCGATGCCTTCGAAGCCGCCCAGCTGGCAGAAGTCGGCGAGCTGGAGGTTGTCCGGGAGGTCGCCGCTCGCCTGGCGCTGGCGATAGCCGGCGAAGCCGCCGTCGATCACTCCGATCTTCACGCCGGCGCCTGTCCAGCCGGCCGCGTGCCACGCCGGCGCGCCGGTTGCTGCGACTCCTTCGCCGCGCAGCGCGTCGGGATAGAAACGAGAGCGCTCACGCACCGCGCGCACGGCTCCCGACGCAGCGACGCGCTCGAGTGCTCCCGGCGGCACGAGTACCGTCGCCCGGCGCCCGAAGCGGTGGACCACGCGGCCGCCGGCCCGCCGCACGGTCGCCAGCGCCGCCCCGGTGGATGCTGTCGTCGAGGACTCGATCTCGACCGCCACGCGACCCCGCGAGACGTCGGCGCCGCCGGCGCGGGCGAGTGCGAGCGCCCGGGCGCCGCCTCCCGCGTAGGCCAGGCGAGCGACTGCCGCCAGGCTCGAGGACAGCTTCGGGTGCTTGAGCGCCGTCGGAGTGTCCGGAACGGGGCGGGGATCCGCCGCCGACGCAGCGAGCAGGGCCGCGAGCAGGGCGCACGCCGCTGCCAGGTACAGCAGCGCCATCCGCCTCATCGCCCGCCCCATCCAACCTCCTCGGCCCGCCGGCCCCGATCGTAGCCGCGCAGTCGGCCCCGCGCCTCTCTGAAGTACGCCGCGCGACTCGCTCCGGTTCCGGCCGCAGAGGCCATGTCCGAGTGACACTCACCCGGACATGGCCTCGAAAGCGGGTTACGACTCGAGCTGGAGTACCTGACCGCCGCCGGGGAAGATCCCGAAGTTGGTCACGAAGATGCTGTCACCGCGGACGAGCACCGACGTGGGCGTAACGAGTCCGCCGATCACGGTCTCCCGGGTCGAGCCGTCGGGAGCGACGCGGACCAGCTCTCCGGGCCCTTCCAGGAACATCTGCGTCGCGAACTGCAGCACGTAGAGGCTGCCGTCCGGTCCGAAGTCGATGTCCATGATCGCGGTGAAGCCGGT
>DAITAO010000139.1:0-3810 GCA_036824245.1 Gaiellaceae bacterium
CCCGTATTACCCATACTGTTCCCTCCGGCCCCGCACCACGAGCGGCGCCCGAGGAACGCGCGCACTCCGCCAGAGGAAGTACTCACGCGTCCGGCTCCTCTTCGAAACGGAGATCCTGGTGGTGCAGGCGGTGGCCCAGCTTCGCGCGCTTGGTCTCGAGGTACTGCCTGTTCTCGGCGTTGGGCGGGATCTCGATCGGCACCTGCTCGACGACGGTGAGCCCGTAGCCCTCGAGGCCGGTGAGCTTCTTCGGGTTGTTGGTGAGGATGCGAATGGTGGTCAGGCCGAGGTCGGCGAGGATCTGGTTTCCGATACCCCACTCGCGCGCGTCCGCCTGGAAGCCGAGCTCCACGTTGGCCTCCACGGTGTCGAGCCCGCCCTCCTGCAGCTCGTAGGCCTTGAGCTTGTTGAGCAGGCCGATGCCGCGCCCTTCCTGCGACATGTAGAGCAGGACGCCGCGCTGCTCGGCGCCGATCTGCAGGAGCGCGCGCTCGAGCTGCTCGCCGCAGTCGCAGCGCAACGAGTGGAAGACGTCGCCCGTCAAGCACTCGGAGTGCACTCGCACCAGCACGTTCTCGGCACCTTCGAGATCGCCCTTGACGAGAGCCAGATGCGGCTTGCCGGTCAGCTTCTCGCGGAAGGCAACGGCGGTGAACTCGCCGTAGGCGGTCGGCAGCCGGACCGATGTTGTTCGCTCGACGAGCTTCTCGGTGCGACGCCGGTACTCGATCAGATCGGCGACCGTGACCAGCTTGAGGCCGTGGCGCTTGCAGTACTCGATCAGGTCGGGCACGCGCGCCATCGTCCCGTCTTCGTTCATCACCTCGCACACGACGCCCGCCGGGATGAGCCCGGCTAGGCGCGCGAGATCGACGGCCGCCTCGGTCTGGCCGGCTCGGTTGAGCACGCCGCCGGGCCTTGCCTTGAGTGGAAAGACATGGCCGGGTTCCACCAAGCTTCCGCCGTCCTGGCCGGGGTCAACGGCGACCTGGATGGTGCGCGAACGGTCGTGCGCGGAGATACCGGTGGTGACGCCTTCGCGCGCCTCGATCCCGCCCATGAACGCCGTCCCCAGCGGTGACTCGTTGCGCGCCGTCATCGGATGCAGGCCCAGCTCGTCGCAGCGCTCCTCGGTGAGGCAGAGGCAGATGAGGCCACGCGCCTCCTTGGTCATGAAGTTGATCGCCTCCGGCGTTGCGAACTGAGCCGCGATCGTCAGGTCGCCTTCGTTCTCGCGGTCCGGTGCGTCGACAACCACCACGAACTTGCCCTGGCGGATTTCCTCGATCGCCTCCTCGATCGTCGCGAAAGGCGAGGCGACAGGCGGTGACTCGGTCATGGTCACGCTGAAGATCGTAACGGCGGCACGTTCGCCGGCGGCTCCCAGACGAGCTCGGCGACCTCCAGCGCGATGTCGACGCCGCTCTCATCCGCGCGTGGCCGCACCTCTCCGGCGAGCGGGCACACGGCGTCGTTCAGCCAGCGGTAATGCTCGTCACCCGTCAGGTGCGTGACGACGCCCACGACCTGGCGGTTCGGCTCGGGGTACGAGCGGCCGAAGCCGCGCAGGTCGAACGCGATCGTGGCGCCGTCGTCGGTTTCGATGACGCCCTGGAAGTCGGGCAAGTACGTGAGGTCGGTGCGCCGCCGCGGATGGTTCGCGCCCCGCAGGCGGCCGCTGAGCCGTCCCTCGCAGCGCCCTTCGGCGATGAGGAAGTGCTGACTCTCGATGCCTCGCTCGTCGTCCAGCTCGACGAACCATGCCTCCGGGTAGTGGAAGAGCACGCTATACAGACGTTCCAGTCGCATGAACAGATCCTGCCGCTCCTGGGGCGTCGCTGGCAAAGGAGGCAGTGCGGCGGGCGCGCAGGACAGTACGTTCTGGTACGGGCAAGCGCCCGCCGTGCTGCATCCTGCAGTCCAGCGGCGTCAGGCGGCCCCGGAGGCCGGCTCCGCCGGCCGGGAGGGGCCGCCGGCCAGGGGCGGCAGGAGCTTCTCTACGTACTTGGCTAGCACGTCGGCTTCGAGGTTCACGTCGTCGCCGGCGGTGAGCGTCCCCAGCGTAGTGACGGCCAGCGTGTGCGGGACAAGCGCGATCGCGAAAGCGTCCTCGCCCAGCTCAGCAATCGTGAGCGACACGCCGTCCACCGTGATCGAGCCTTTCTCGACGCAGTAGCGGAGCACCTCGGGCGACGCCTCGATCCAGATGCGGGCGCCGTCACCTTCCGGCTCGAACGAGCGCACACGGCCGACGGCGTCGACGTGACCCTGGACGTAATGCCCGCCCAGCGGCTCGCCGGCCCGCAGAGACGGCTCGACGTTGAGCTCCTGGCCACCGCGAAGCTGCGCGAGGGTCGTGCGCCGCAACGACTCGGCGACGGCGTCGAAGGAGATCAGCCCGTCCACGACCGCGGTCGCGGTAAGGCAGCAGCCGCTCACTGAAATCGAGTCGCCGACGGCCGTAGCGGCCGCGGTCTCCGGTGCTGCGACGATCAGGCGAACGCCGTCCTCGCCGCCCTCGACGCGCTCCACGCGTCCGCGCTCGCGAACGATGCCCGTGAACATGCCGCCAAGGCTAACGGCGGGCCGTCGCTCAGATCTCGAAGCAGAGTGCCTGGATCGTCTCGCGAACGACCATCTCGAGCTCGCCGGAATGCCCGTTCGGGTCGCGCAGCTCGGCGAGCAGCTCGTCGACCGCCTCGGCCTGTCCCGGGCTGAGCGCAGCTGATTCGAGGCCTTCTACCTCGCGCCGCAGCTCCTCGCTGGTCACGTGCCGTGCCAGCCAGTGCGAGAGCACATTGACCAGGCGGTCGGCCGCGTGCACTGGGATATCAGGGCTCGTTGACATACGCCGTCAGTAGTAGGTCCTCCCCCACCTGTCGAGCGCCGAGTCGAGTGAGCCGCACCGGCGCCTTCAAGTCGGACAGTAGCGCAGGACCGCTTCCAGACAAGATCGGCGCGACGAAGACGAGCAGCTTGTCTACGAACCCTGCGCGGATGAACGCGCCAGCGATCGTCGGGCCGCCTTCGAGCAGGAGCGACTGCACCTCTTCGGCGGCTAGCTGCTCGAGCTCCTCTTCCAGCGGGCCGGAGCGCAGCTCGAGATCCACGCCCTCGGGAAGCGGCCCGCGTCCGAAGGCCAGCCGGCGCGGCTGGCGGTGCGCGTCGACGTCACGGGCATCGAGCCTGGGCCGGTCCGCACGGACGGTCCCCATCCCCACCGCCACCGCGTCCGACGCGGCCCGCAACTCGTGCACCACCCTGCGGCTCTCCTCGCCGGACACCCAGCGCGCGCCGGGCACTGTCACCCGGCCGTCGAGCGTCGCCGCCACCTTGTACGTCACGAAGGGCCGCCGGCGCCGCGCCCACGTGCGCCACGCTTCGTTCTGAACGCGCGCCCGCCAGGCGAGCTCTCCGTCGGCTAGCTCGACCTCGACGCCGGCCTCTCTCAGCCGCGCGAAGCCGCGACCGTCTGTGCGGGGATCCGGATCTCCTGAGCCCGCGACGACGCGCGCAACCCCGGCCGCGACGAGCGCGTCGGCGCACGGCGGCGTGCGACCGTGGTGCGCGCACGGCTCAAGGGTCACGTAGAGGGTGGCGCCTCGGGCGTGCTCGCCCGCCTGCTGGAGCGCCACTATCTCCGCATGCGGCCCGCCCGCGCGCTCGTGCCAGCCCTCCCCCACCACCTCGCCGTCGAGCATGAGCACCGCCCCAACGACCGGGTTGGGATGCGTCGTCCCGCGGCCGCGTTCCGCCACCTCCAGAGCGTGCTCGAGGCTCACGCGCGCCCCTCGCCGGCGGCGGCTCCCG
>DAITAO010000081.1:0-2014 GCA_036824245.1 Gaiellaceae bacterium
GCCGAGGCCAGGCGCGTGGCCGACGGCCGCCGGCGCGGGTCGCGCGAAAGCGCCCGGTCGACCGCGGCTATGAGGGGAGGTGGCAGGTCCGGGCGAGCCTCGCCCAGGGAAGGCGCACCCTCCTGGATGCGCTTGGCCGTGTCGAGCAGCGACGAGGTCCAGAACGGGTGCCAGCCGGCGAGCGCTTCCCAAAGCAGGACGCCCACCGCCCATATGTCGGCCGCCGGGCCGGCGGTCTGGCCCTTCAGACGCTCGGGCGAGATATAGGCAAGCGTCCCCGGCACGTCGCCCGCGGCCGTCAGGGTGTCCGCCTCGTCGAAGACGGCCAGTCCGAAGTCGAGCAGACGTACCGACACCGCGTCCTCGTCCGCGAGCAGCACGTTCGACGGCTTGACGTCGCGGTGGACGATGCCGTGCGCATGCGCGTGCGCCAGCCCTTCGAGGATCTGGGCGGCGGCCTCGACCGTCCGCGCGTCGTTCAGCTGACCGCCGCGGAGCGCCTGTCGTAGCGTCTGGCCGGGCACGTACTCGTAGGCGATGTAGACGTGGTCGGGGTCGCTCGCGAAGTCGCGCGCGGAGAGGCAGTGCTCGTGGTCGAGGCGCGCTGCCGCCTCCGCCTCCCGCTCTGCCCGCGAGGCGGCTTTGCCCTCCCGCGCCACGATCTTGAGAGCCACGCATCCGCCCTCCTTTTCGTCGCGTGCCAGCCAGACGGAGCCCGATCCGCCACTCCCGAGCGGCTGGACGGGCCGGTAGCGGCCGAGCACGAGCTCGGCCTCCGGCAGCGCGGCGACGGCATGCGACACAGGCGCCACGGTCTTAACCGCGCGCCGGCAAACTCCTTTCCGATCCGACCTGGCCGCTACATTGGCCCGCGGGCGACGCATGAGCGAGCGCGACAGCGAGATCGAGTTCGACTTCTTCGAGGAGCCCGAGCGGCCATCGGAGGAGTCACGGAGCCGCCTGCCGCTGCGGCGGGCGCCGCGCGGCCCGCGACGGCCACCCCCGACGATGGCGCCGCTCATCCGGCTCGTCATCGTGGTGGTGGCGGCGATCGCCCTCGTGGTGCTGCTGGTCTTCGTTGTCGACCGCTGCCGTGGCAATGGGCGTGAGGAGGCCTACGAGGACTACATGGCGGACGTGACCACCGTCGCCGAAGACTCGCAGCAGGTCGGCCGGAGCTTTACGGAGCTGCTCAATGAGGCCGGCATCAAGTTCGCCCAGGTGCAGACCGGGCTGCGCGGCCTCGCGACGCGTGAGGAGCAGGCCGTCGCGCGCGCCGAGGACATCGATCCACCCGGAGCGCTGCGGGAGGAGAACGAGCAGATGATCGAAGCGCTCAAACTTCGGGCCAGCGGCCTGCGCGGCATGGCGGACGCCTTTCAGCGCACCGCGAGCATGGATCCACCCCAGGCGGCGCCGGTACTCGCCGACCAGGCACGCCGGTTCGTCGCCAGCGACGTCATCTGGGACGACCTGTTCAAGGACCCAGCCGCCCAGGAGCTCGACCGGCGGAACGTGACCGGTGTTGCCGTACCGGACTCGAACTTCCTCGAGGATCCCAACCTTGCCTCTGAAGGCCAGCTGAGGCCGACCTTCCGCCGCATCAAAGGCGCCACACTGCCGGTAGATCCGAACGCGTTGCGTGGAAACGAGCTCATCTCGGTCACCGCAGTGCCGGAAAACGAACAACTCGTACCCGGCGACGAGCTGAACCTCGTGACCGCCTCGACGAATCTCGCCTTCCGCATCGCCGTCGAGAACTCCGGCGAGATCCAGGAGACCGAGGTCACCGTGACTCTCACCATCCAGAAGACGCCCGAGCCGATCCGGCGGCAGGCGGAGATCAACCTGATCAACCCGGGCCAGACCAAGACCGTGCGCATACCCGTGGGCGAGCTGGTGCCGGTAGGAGGGCGGACGACGATGATCGTCGAGGTCGAGCCCGTGCCGAACGAGGCCAGGACCGAGAACAACTCCGCTCAGTACACCGTCGCCTTCTCACTCTAGAAGGGTT
>DAITAO010000081.1:2114-14335 GCA_036824245.1 Gaiellaceae bacterium
AGGACCGAGAACAACTCCGCTCAGTACACCGTCGCCTTCTCACTCTAGAAGGGTTCGGAACACCGCTCGCTGTCGGGCACGATAGGTCGTTCCGAGGCAAGGACGCAAGGAGCGTCGATAGCAGCGCTATCGGTGCGACTGAGGACGCGGCGTCGGGGCGAGCAGCGTGCTCCGACGGCACAGACTGTGTTTCGTCAAACCCTCCTACAAGGGAGCGGGCGCGCGGCGGCGCCGTAGGATTCCGTCGCGATGAACACGGAAACCCTGGCGCTCGTGGTGGCCGCCGCGGCCGGCGGCGTCGCTGCGATCGCCTTCATCCTGGTGCTCGTGCTCGCCGTTCGCCTGCGGCGGGTGCGCATGGCGCAGCAGGTCCTGCTCGGCGGCGGCAAGGGTGACCTGGTCGATTTTGCCGTGTCCCTGCAGGGGCGGATCGACGACCTGCACAGCGCCGTCGACGAGGTCGCCGCCGGCCTGGCCCGTGTCGACCTCCGCGTCGACGGCTGCGTGTCGAGGACCTCGATCATCCGCTACGACGCGTTCGCCGGCCTGGGCGGTCAGCAGTCGGCGTCGGTCGCTCTGCTGGACGCCGGGCGTACGGGCGTCGTCGTGAGCGCCATCCAGGGCCGCGACTACGCGCGCATCTACGTGAAGGAGCTCGACCGGGGCCGCACGCCCGTGGCACTGTCGCCCGAGGAGACAGAGGCGGTCGAGCGAGCCATGACCCAGTAGCTCTTCTCGCGGGCAGGCGACGCTGGTACTTTTTCGGTCGATGCAGCAGGTTCTCGTCTTGAATGCCAGCTACGAGCCGCTGAACGTGTGCACTGTTCGGCGTGCCGCTGTACTGATCTTCAAGGGCAAGGCCGAGGTGATCGAGCAGCTCGACCAGCCGCTCAGATCGGCGACCGACACCTTCGCGTGGCCGCACGTGATCCGGTTGCTCACCTACATCCGTGTGCCGCGCATCGTCCAGCGCAAGATCTCGCGGCGCGCTCTCTTCGCGCGCGACAACTGGCGCTGCGTCTACTGCGGCGATGCAGGCGGGCGACTCACGCTCGACCACGTGGTGCCGCGATCGCGCGGCGGCGACTCCGTGTGGGAGAACGTGGTCACCTCCTGCGCTCCGTGCAACCTGCGAAAGGGGGATCGGCTGCTTGAGGAAGCGTCGATGACGCTCCACTCGCGGCCGAGGCCACCGGCGCCCGTGCTCTTCATCCGTCTCGCGGCGCCCAGCATTCCGACCGGCTGGCGCCCTTATCTGGACGGCTTCCGCTCGGCAACGGCCACCGCGGCCGCCTAGTAGTCAGCAGCGTGGCGCCATGCGCGGCTAGCCGCGCTCGACCGGCAGATCGCGCTGCTCCCAGTCGCTCCACGAGCCTGGATAGAGGCGGGCCTTGCGGCCGGCGAGAGCGAGCCGGTGGAGCGTCACGCACGACGTGACGCCGGATCCGCAGTACAGCACCAGGTCGCCGGCGGGCACCTCCGGCAGCGGCTCATTCCAGGGTGTGTTCAGGGCGCCGGGGATGCGCCCGGGCACCCTGTCGACCGGATTGGGCTCGCCGCGCCAGCGGTTGGGGGTGCGGGCGTCCAGGACCACGACCCCGTCGGTAGCGAGCCGTCCGGCCAGCTCGTCAGCGTCGATCGTGTCGCCGGTCCGCGGCCGCGGCTCGAACACTGCTCGCGCGATCGGCTCGTCACCAGCGCGCAGCGGGCCGCGCCAGGCTTCGATCCCACCATCCAGCACCGCGCAGTCGTCGTGGCCGAAGTGGCGGAGCAGCCACCAGAGCCGCTCCGCGCCGCCCAGGACCCCGTAGGCGATCACCAGCACGCCCGCGCCGATCCCGGCGCGCGCGGCCGCCGCAGCGAAGCGCTCGGCGCCGGGCAATGGATGCCGCCCGGCGCCGGACACCGAGAGGTCAGACAGGTCCGTGTCGACGTCCAGAAAGGAGGCGCCTGGAATGTGGCCTTCGAGGTACAGCTCACGGCCGCGCTCGGGGTTCCCGAGCTCCCAGCGGCAGTCGACGAACTGGTAGCGCACCTCGCAAGCGTGACATTTCGCTAGCGCGGCGGCGTATCTACTCCACAGCGAATCCACGGAGGAGGACCAGATGAAAAAGCTACTTGTCGCTGCGGGCCTTGCCGCAGTCGGGCTCGTCGCCGCCGCGCTGGCGGGCGTCGGTCTGCCGGAGCAGGCGCGCGGGGAGGCCGGGGTGACCCGCACGGTGACCGTGATGGGCGAGGGCGTGGTCGAAGCCCGGCCCGACAAAGCGTCCTTCTCCTTCGGAGTTCAGAGCGATGGGGCGTCGGCCCGTGAGGCGAGCGCCGCGAATGCGACCGCCATGCGCCGCCTGATTGCGGCGCTGAAGGAGGCCGGCGTCGACTCGGACGACATCCAGACCGAGCAGGTGTCGGTGTGGCCGTCGGCTGAGGCGGAGGGAGGCGGTGGAGTGACGAGCTACACGGCCTCGAACAGCGTGACCGTGCAGGTCGCAGTCGACCGCGCGGGCGGGCTGGTCACCGTGGCGACCGGCGCCGGAGCCAACACGCTGTGGGGCCCGAACCTGACGCGTGACGATTCGGACGCAGTCGAGGAGCAGGCGCTCGAGCGTGCGCTCGCCGACGCGCGGCGCAAGGCGAAAGCGCTCGCGGGCGCCGCCAACTCCCAGCTCGGCGAGGTCGTGAAGATGGTCGAGGGCGGCGCTCCGGTGGTGCCCATGTACGAGATGGCCGCTGCTCGCTCGGCGACCGACAAGGCCGACGCCTCGGCGCCGATCGAGGCGGGCACGCTGGAGACGCACGCGACGCTGACTGTGACCTTCGCCCTCGGTTAAGCGCGCGAGTCGGCTGAGGTGCGCTGGACTTCTTCCAGCGCACCCCAGCTCAGCATTAGTTCGTTTCCGCCTCGACCTCCGCGGGCCAGGACTCGCGCGGCAGCCGCAGGTGGCCGTTGCCGTCGCTGCCGTAGCCACCCGGCACGGTCGTGAACATCTCCGGGTAGCCCCACATGCCGTGCTCGGACACGTCCAGGCCCGAGATCTCGACCTCGGCGCTCACGCGGATGCCCCACAGGGCGCGGAAGGCCCAGAGTACGGCGAGTGACACGGTGAACGTGAAGGCGCCGACGGCCAGGATGCCGAGCGCCTGTACCCCGAGCTGATGGAAGCTGCCGGTGTAGAGGAGCCCGCCCTGGCCAACGGCCAGGTTCTCGCTGAGCGAGGGCACTGCGAAGATGCCCGTTGCGATTGTCCCCCAGACGCCGGCGAGGCCGTGTACGGGGAGCGCGCCGATCGGGTCGTCGATGCGGAGCCGTTCGACGGCCCGCACGCCGAACACGGCGATAGAACCGGCCACGAATCCGATCACCAGCGCCGCCCACGGGGCCACGAAGCCGCACGCAGCGGTGACGGCGACGAGCGCGGCGATGGCGCCGTTCAGCATCATCGAGAGATCGGGCTTCTTGTGGATGACCCACGACGTGATCACGCCGCCGAGCGTGCCGGCTGCGGCCGCGAGGTTCGTCGTCAGCGCGACGTACGCGAGGAAGCCGATCGAGTCGCCGCTCTGGATAGCGAGCGTCGACCCGGCGTTAAAGCCGAACCAGCCGAACCAGAGGATCAGTACGCCGAGCGTCACGAACGCCATGTTGTGGCCCGGAATGGACTGCGCGGTGCCGTCGGAGCGGAACTTGCCGATACGCGGGCCGAGCAGCAGGGCCCCTGCGAGCGCCGCGAGAGCGCCCTGGTAGTGCACGACCGTGGAGCCGGCGAAGTCCTGCATGCCGAGCCCGAACAGCCAGCCGTCCGGATGCCAAATCCAGTGCGAGACGACCGAGTAGATGAGCGTGAAGGCGGCGCCGAAGGCGAAGTACACCCACAACTTCGTGCGCTCGGCCATGGCGCCCCACACGATCGCGAGCGAAACGGCTGCGAAGACGACCTGGAAGAGATAGGCGCCCGCGGCGGGCACGGTCGAGAACCACGCGAAGGGCGCTGCCCCGACCGTCAGCAGCTCGCCGACGTCGGGGAAGAACCCCGATCCGCCGACCAGTCCGTTGCCGCCGTCGCCGAATGCGATTCCGAAGCCGGCGACGTAGTAGACGATCGACGCGATGCCGAGCACGAGCACGTTCTTGGCCGCGATGTGCCCGACGTTCTTCATCCGGCAGAGGCCCGCCTCCAGGAAGGCAAAGCCCGCCTGCATGAACATCACCAATATTGCGGCCACGACGACCCAAACCGTCGTTGCGGCGATTGCCAACTCGGCCCGTGTCATGTGACCTCCTCGCTTCGTCGCTCGAGCAGGACGACGTCCCGCCACTCACCGTTCAGCTTTCCGAGGCGCTTCCGCACTCCGACCACGCGGAAGCCGCAGCGCTCGTGCAGTCGGATGCTCGCCTCGTTCTCGGGGAAGATCCCGGTCTGGATGGTCCAGATGCCGGCTTGCTCGGAGTCGGCGATCAGCCGCTCGAGCAGCGCGCGGCCCACACCGCGTCGCTGGGCGGTGCGCAGCACGTAGACGCTGTTCTCTGCGACGCCCGCGTAGCACGCCCGCTCGGATACGGGCCCCAGTGCGGCCCAGCCGATGACGCGGCCGTTCTCGACCGCAACCAGGCGGAGCGCGGCGAAATGCGTCGCATCCCAGCGCAGCCAGGTGGGAACCTCGGTCTCGAATGTTGCGTTGGCCGAGCGGATGCTCTCCTGATGGATCGCCGCGACCTCCGGCCAGTCGGCCGGACGGAGCTCACGCAGCTCGACCTGACTTTGCAACAGTCTGTTACTTGGCTCGGATTGGGTCATGGTGTTCCGCACTGCGGCCGGCGCGCCTAGCAATCGAAGTAGAGGGAGAACTCGGCGGGATGCGGGCGCAGGCGCACCGCGTCCACCTCGGTCTCACGCTTGTAGTCGATCCAGGTCCGGATGAGCTCCTCCCCGAAGACACCGCCCTTGGTGAGGAAGTCGTGGTCGCCCTCCAGCGCGTCAAGCGCCTCGGCGAGCGAGCCCGGCACCTGCGGCACGTCGCCGCGCTGCTCCTCGAAGAGGTCGTAGTCGGCGGGCGCACCCGGGTCGAGCCCGCGCTCGATCCCGTCCAGGCCGGCCATCAGCATGGCTGCGAAGGCGAGGTACGGGTTGGCGGCGGCGTCGGGGCAGCGGAACTCGAGGCGCTTCGCCCTCGGGTCCGGCGAGTACATCGGGATGCGGATGCACGCCGAGCGGTTGCGCTGTGAGTAGACGAGGTTGACCGGCGCCTCGTAGCCCGGCACCAGCCGGCGGTACGAGTTGGTGGTCGGCGCGCAGAACGCGAGCAGTGCCGGGGCGTGGGCGAGCAGGCCACCCACGTAGCCGCGCGCCAGCTCGGAGAGGCCCGCGTAGCCAGCCTCATCGGCCATGAGCGGCTCGTCACCGAGCCACAGGGACTGGTGCGTGTGCATGCCCGAGCCGTTGTCGCCGTACAGCGGCTTCGGCATGAAAGTCACGGTTTTGCCCGCGGCGCGCGCGACGTTCTTGACCACGTACTTGTAGGTCATGACCTGGTCCGCCATGCGCGTCAGCGTCGTGAAGCGCAGGTCGATCTCGCACTGGCCGCCGGAGGCCACCTCGTGGTGGTGGAACTCGCACGGGATGCCAAGCCGCTCGAGCGTCAGCACCATCTGCGTGCGCAGGTCGTGCAGCGTGTCCTGAGGCGCCGTCGGGAAGTAGCCCTCCTTGAGGCGAGCCGTGTAGCCGAGACCCGGCTTGCCGGAGTTCCAGTAGCCCTCCACCGAGTCCACGCAGTAGTGCGATCGGTTGGGCCCTAGCTCGTAGTGCACCTCGTCGAAGACGAAGAACTCGCACTCCGGCCCGAAGTAGGCCGTGTCGGCGATGCCGCCAGAGCGCAGGTACTCCTCGGCGCGGCGTGCCACGCCGCGCGGATCCTTGGCGTAGGGCTCGCGCGTGAGCGGGTCGACGATCTCGCAGAGGAGCGAGAGCGTGGGCGCCTCGGTGACGGGATCGACGATGGCAGAGCCGGGATCCGGCATGAGCAGCATGTCGGAGTCCTGGATGCCCTGCCAGCCGCGGATCGAGGAGCCGTCGAAGCCCAGTCCCTCGTCGAACGCATCCTGGCCGAGCGCACGGACCGGGAGCGAGACGTGCTGCCACGTGCCGAGGAGGTCGCAGAACTTCAGGTCGACCATCTCCGCGCGCGTATGGCCAGCCCACTCGAGTGCCTTGGCCGCATCCGGGCGGTCTTTGGCACCGTTGCTCAAGTAGTGCCGCTCCCTCTCCACGTCTGTGCCGCTCACGTCCCCTCCTTCGCTTCGGACCATGAAAAAAGCCCCAGGACTCCGCGAGTCCTGAGGCGCCATTGCCTCGGCGGGCCTTCCTCGGCCCGCACTCACATTAGCGTAGGTCTTCCGACGGATGTCAAGGGGGGCGCCGCACGCTCGCCCCCATCATCGGCCCGCCGACTGTGCAAGAGCTACGTGCAGCCGACGTCGTTTCGGATGGCGTTCGCCTCGTCGATCCAAGCCTGCGCGGCGGCCGTGGTCAGCCCGCTCGTGCCCGCGTGCGCACGCACGTCGTCGACGAACGAGTCGAGCGCCCGGCACGTCCAGTGCGTCGAGCCGCTCCTGAGCGCCACCTCGGCCGCGAGGAGCTTCACGACGAGCCTGAGCTTCAGGCTCGGCTTGACGGCCGAGGCCCGCACGCGTTCGCGGAGCGCGACGATCGCGTCGACCGGGCTCGGCGTGACGTTCAGGAGGACAGTGACGGTGGTCGACCCGTGGTTGGCGACCGTGAGATCCGGTTTGTGATCACGGTTTAGGTCGGCGACCGCCATCGAGAGCGGAGACGGGCCGACCGCATGCGGCGACGTCGGCGCCGGAGTGAACCGACCCCGGCCGTCGCCGACCAGTATGGACACGTTGTTGTCACGGAAATTCGTCACCGCAAGGTCGACCTTGCCGTCCAGGCTGAAGTCCGCGGCACGGAGGGCGGTCGGGCCCCGGCCGACAGCGACGGGGGAGCCCGGAGCCGGGGTAAAGCCACCGGCGCCGTTCCCCAGCATGACGGTGACAGTGTTGGAGCCCTGGTTGGAGTACGCGAGGTCGCGGTGGGAGTCGCGGTTGAAGTGCGCCGACGCAACCCATGACGGGGCGCTGCCCGGAAGAGGCGAACCCGCGGCGTTGGTAAAGCGCCCGTTTCCGTCTCCCAGCAGAATCCAAACCGTCTGCCCGAACTGGCTGGCGACCGCGAGATCCGGCTTGTGGTCGTGGTTCAGGTCCACGATCTCAACTCCGTACGGGACCTGGCCGACCGTGATCGGTGAGCCGGAGGCGTGCGCGAAGCCGCCCGTGCCGTCGCCGAGCAGGATCGACACCTCCGTGCCCGGGACGTTCGTGCCCGAGAAGCCGACGTGCGCCACCACGATGTCCAGCCTGTGGTCGCGGTTGAGGTCGCCGATCGCTACGTACCAGGGACCGTTCGCGAGCGCCATCGGCGGTCCCGCTGCGTTGAAGCCTCCGGCGCCGTTGCCGAGCAGGATGGACAGATTGTCCGAGTCCGCGTTCGCCACCGCGATGTCGAGCTTGCCGTCGCGGTTCAGGTCGCCGATCGCCAGCCCCATGGGCCCGTCGCCGACAGCAACAGGTGGAGAAGCGCTGTACTGGCCCGCGCCGTTGCCGAGCAGGATCGAGACGTCGTCGGACCCGTAGTTCGCCGTCGCGAGATCGAGCTTGCCGTCGCGATTCAAGTCCGCGGCCGCCACCGAATGCGGCTCCGCTCCGACCTGGACGGGCGAGCCGGCGGCCTCCACGAACAGCGGATCTGCCGCGCCGGCCGCGCCGGCAAGCGCGGCGACGAGCAGGCAGCCCGCGCCGATCAAGAGCGCGCAGCGTGCTTTCGTCGAGGTGTGGTGTCGCTTCGTCATCGTGTTCCCTCCTCGTTGCCGCAGCTTCCTGACCCGGCTGCTCTTGTCCCGGCGCCGGAAGCACAAGCATTAACACCCAGCTGTCTCGAAGTCGATGGGCCGGACGGCCTATGAGACGAGTCCGGAGGTACTACCGGGCCGCGCCACTTGCGCGGCCGCCGCCGCTCGCGCTACCCTCGTCCGGCGATGTTGCCCGTCGGCTGAGAACTCACATCCGTGCGCGGGGCTCCCGTTGGGGGTCCTGACCGCCCGTTCTCGTCCTCTGAAGGAGCAACCGCATGACCCGAACAGCCACTATGACCGTCGACGTCGCAGCACCTGACGGTGCGTCGCCTGCGGTCGAGGTGGAAGGCCTCCGCAAGGAGTTCATCCGCAAGGACAGCAGGGGCCGTTTCCGCCCGCAGCGCCGCCGGCGCGTCGCCGCGCTGAAGGACGTCAGCTTCACCGTCCAGCGCGGCGAGTGCATCGCCATCCTCGGGCAGAACGGCTCGGGCAAGTCGACGCTGATCCGGTTGCTGTCCACGCTGCTGCTGCATGACGGCGGAACGGCGCGCGTCTTCGGTCACGACGTCTTCGGCGAGCCGCGTCTGATCAGGCGCATGGTCAACCGCGTCTCGGTCGAGGCGTCGTTCTTCAAGAAGATGTCGGCGACGGAGAACCTTGCGTACGCAGCGCGCTTCTACGGGATGACGGCGTCGGACACGCGTGAGCGCATCCCCAGCATCCTGAAGCGGGTCGGCTTCCCGGTGGACCGGCGAGGTCACTCGATGGAGGACCTGTCGCGCGGCATGCAGCAGAAGGTCGCGCTGGCACGCGCACTGCTGACCTCGCCGGTGTTGCTGCTGCTCGACGAGCCGACCACCGGGCTCGACCCCCGCTCGAAGCTCGAGGTGCAGGACTTCATCCGTGAGGTGTGGACGAACCACGACGCGACGATCCTGCTTTGCACGCACGATCTGGTCGAGGCCGAGTCGCTCGCGGACCGCGTGGGCATCCTCGACCGCGGCGAGCTGATCTGTCTGGAGCCGGTCGACGAGATCAAGCGGCGGTACGGAGGCGAGACGCTCGAGGAGGCGTTCTTCGCGGCGACCGGCAAGGCGCTCGAGGACGAGGTGCCGGAAGAGGACGAGGACAAGGAGGTGAAGGACTGATGCGTGGTGCTGCTGAGGCGCTCCGCCACGAGATGATCGGGCTCGGAGGCGTTCTCGAACGTAACTGGTATCTGGTCAAGCGCTACGCGTGGTGGGAGATCGCCTTCTTCATCTGGACGGCAGCCAACACGCTGACGATCGTCTTCATCGCCGAGGGCATCCAGGCCGGCGGCGGCGAGATCGATGTCAATTTCGTGACGACCCAGCTCCTGATCGGCGCGGTCATCTGGTCGTATCTCGGCATCGTCTTCGAGATCCTCGTGGAGACGGTTGCCTGGGAACGCTGGGAGGGCACGATCGAGTACACGTTCATGGCGCCCCTCTCGCGGCCGGTCCACCTGATCGGAATGGGTCTCTTCGCCGTGGGCTACGGCGTCGTGCGCGCGTCGATCGTGTTCGTTGTCATCGCCGCCTTCTTCGGGCTGCACATGCCGGATGCGAACTTCGTCGCGGCGCTGCTGGTGCTCGCCGTCGCCTCGGTGTCGTTCATCGGCATCGGCATGATGGCCGCTGTCCTGCCGCTCATCTCCCCGGAGAAGGGCACGCAGATCGGGTTCGTCGGCCAGGGCATCCTGCTCGTCATCTCAGGCGTCTACTACGAGGTCGAGGTGCTGCCGGGCTGGATGCAGGCACTGGCCACGATTTCCCCGGCGACCTACGCGCTCGACGGAATCCGCGACGCGATCCTGCATGGCGACGGAGTGACGTCCATGGGCGACGAGCTATGGCCGCTCGCGCTGATCGGCGCCGTCACGATCCCACTCGGATTGTGGGTCTTCCGGCTCGGCGAGCGCCACGCGAAGCGGCACGGGAAGCTGAAGCGGAGCGGCTAGTGATCCGTCGCTGCGAGACGAGCGCCGAGCTCGCCGCCTACGCCCAGGTCTGGAGCGAGGTTCATCCCGACGCTCCGATCTCCGCGGAGGAGGTCCAGCGACGGCTGACAGCGCGTGACGACGGCCGCGCCTACCTCGTGGCCGAGGCGGACGGCCGGACGGTCGGCACCGGCTTCGCAAGCCGCACGAGGGTGCCCGGGCGAGCCTCGGTGCTCGTCGCCGTTCTGCGCGAGTGCCGAGGCCGCGGCATCGGATCGGGGCTCCTCGAGGCATCCTTGGAGCACGCCGCGGCGCTCAAGGCGTCGACCGCAGCAGGGGTCCTGGCCGAGGTCATGCTGCCCTGGGCTGAACGACGCGGCTTCCACGAGTTCGAGCGCGAGGTGGAGCTCGTCCTGGAGCTCGCCGGCGTCGAGCGGCCTCCGGAGCCGCCTGGTGGAATTCGCATCGTCGAGCTGGCGGACGACCATCTCGACGGCGCCTTCGCCGTCTTCGCGGAGGGCGTCTCCGACATGCCCTCCGACGAGTCCCTGTCCGTGTCGAACGAGCGCTGGCGCGCGGAAGCGGCCCAGGCGCCGCTCGTGCTCGCCGCGCTCGACGGCGAGCGCGTGGTCGGCTACGCGCAGCTGGAACGCCGTACCGACGAGGTACTCGGCCACGAGCTGACAGCCGTCGCGCGAACGCACCGGCGCCGCGGCATCGCCCGTGCGCTCAAGCAGGCGCAGATCGCATGGGCCGCCGAGCGCGGCTACCGCCGGCTGATCACCGATACACACGCGGCGAACGAGGCGACGCGCCGCCTCAACGAGCAGCTCGGCTACCGGCCTCTGCCTCCGGTCATCTCGGTGCGGAAGGAACTCGTGTGAAGGTTCGGCAGGCGAAGGACGAGCTCGTCGACCTCGAAGCGTGGGCGCGCGTGCGCTCCACGGTCATGCCGCGCGAACCGCTGACGGCCGACGAGGTGCGGCGCGGCATGAGACGGCCCGAACGCACGTACCTGCTCGGCGAGCTTGACGGCGAGATCGTGGGTGCGGCGCTCGGGACTGCTCGCTCCGACTTCGCCGAGCGCGGCTTCGTGCAAGTGCTCGTGCTACCCGACGCGCGTCGGCGCGGGCTCGGCTCGGAGCTCTACGAGGCTGCCGGCGAGCGCGCTCGCTCGCTCGATCCCAGGTCGATCGGCGCGCACGTCTCGCAGAACGACCCGGACTCGATCGCGTTCGCCGAGCGACGCGGCTTCCGAGAGATCGACCGGCAGTTCGAACTTGCGCTGGACCTGCACGGCAAGCAGTCACAACCCGAGCTGCCGGCGGGCATCGACATCGTCACGATCGGCGAAGAGCTCGAGGAGACGACCTACGCCGTGGCCGCGGAGTGCTACCCGGACCTCGCGACCTCCGAGCAGATGAAGACGCCGTCGTTCGAGGAGTGGAAGGAAGAGGAGCTGCGCGGGCCGATCGCCTTCGCCGCCCGCGAGGGCGAACGCGTGGTCGGCTACGCGGCGCTGATCGCGCATCCCGGGCTGCCGGAGCTCCTCGAGCACGGACTCACGGGTGTCGCGCGCTCCCACCGTCGCCGCGGCATCGCTACTGCTCTCAAGCGCACCCAGATCGCCTGGGCCTCCCGCCACGGCTACCGCGAGCTGACCACCTGGACGCAGGAGGCGAACGACGGCATGAAGGCGATCAACCTCGCGCTCGGCTACCGGCCGCTGCCGGCGGTGCTGAATATGCGGCTCCTCTTGCGGTGAAGCGCCTCGGCGCGACGCGCTTCTTCTATTTCAGCGAGTTCTGGTGGGCGTTCGGCGCCGCCGTCAGCTTCACGGTCACCGGCGTCTACTTCGTGCGCGAGCTAGGGCTGAACCCGCTCGAGCTCGTTCTCATCGGCACCGTGATGGAGCTGTCGGTCTTCGTCTTCGAGGTGCCGACCGGCGTCATCGCTGACACGTACTCGCGGCGTCTCTCGATCATCATCGGCTGGGTGATTCTTGGTGCCGGCCTCGTGCTCGTCGGCGCGGTGGAGTGGTACCCAGCGGTGCTGCTCGGCTATGCCGTCTGGGGCCTCGGCTGGACGTTCACGAGCGGCGCCTACACCGCCTGGATAACGGACGAGGTGGGGATCGACCGTGTCGGTCATGTGCTCGCCCGCGGCCAGCAGCTCGACTACCTGGGCTCGCTGATCGGCGTCGCCGCGAGCATTGCCCTGGCGCTCGTCGACCTCGGCCTGGCGGTCGCGGTGGGCGGCGCGCTCGTCGCCACGCTCGCGGTGTTCGGCGCGCTCGCGATGCCGGAGCAGGGCTTCCGCCGTCGCCCGCCCGACCAGCGGGAGAACCCGTGGCGCG
>DAITAO010000140.1:0-3725 GCA_036824245.1 Gaiellaceae bacterium
GGTGCTCCGCATTCCCTGGCGGTTGGTGGCCGCTACGTGTGGGTGGGCCAGCCGCACGAGCGGATCGTCTCGGTGATCGACGCGCGCGCGCGGCGGCTGGTGGCGCGCACGATCAAGTTGAGCGTCGAGGGACTGGCGCTCGCTCCGACTCACGGCGGCACCTGGGTCGTGGAGCGATCGGACGACTCGTACTCGGCCGCCACACGCCTCGTCCATGTGGACGCCAGATCGATGACGGTGACCGCCACTGTGACCGTTGCCGGCCTTGCCAGCGACGCGCTGTTCGTGCGTGGGGGACTCTGGGTCACGCGTCCTGATAAGGGCGATGTCGTCAGGGTCTGCTAACTGCTTGCGCATGCGGTTTCGGAGATCGCTGCTCCGCGGCGCCGCGTCCTGATCCATGCCGTTTCGTGAGGCGCTCTAACCTGAGCAGAAGGGCTTCTCGCCCCCGGCCGGCACTGAGGCCAGGCTCCGCGATCGAGGGGTATGCCCGGGAGGCGGGCCTGTAGGCCCGCCTCCCGCTGCGTCTTCCTCTAGGTGAGGCTCAGCGCGTGGGCGGCAGCAGCACCTTGTTGATGACGTGGATTGTCCCGTTGCTGGCTGCGATGTCGGTTTTGATGACCTTGGTCGACCGGTTCAGGTATACGGAGCCGCCGCGCACGCGTACGCGGATCCGCGGGCCGGCGAGCGTCTTCGTCGAGCGCAGCTTGACGACGCGTTCGCCGGTGGCATTGCCTTTGACGACGTGGTAGAGGAGCACGCGCCGGAGCGCCGCTCGGTCTTTGGAGAGCTTGTCGAGGGTCGTCTTCGGAACGGCCTTGAATGCGGCATCCGTCGGCGCGAAGACGGTCAGGGGGCCGGGGCCGGAAAGGGCGCCGACGAGTCCGGCCTGCTTGGAGAGGGCTAGTAGCGTCTTGAACTGGCCGGCCGCGGCGGCCGTGCGGACAATATTCTGCTCCGCCGCTGGTGCGGCTACCGCTTTCTGGGAGCTCACCAGCGTTAGGGCGGACAGCGCCGCCAGCGCTGCGGCCCCTGCGAGAGCAAGGCCGAGCGGCCGCTTCCTGGTGATCGAAATGGACACCTTGACTCCTTTGGGTAGGTGGGCTAGGCGGTTGATACGTGGGGATCGCGGCTCCAGCGGCGGCGGATCGCGTGCTGCTGGAGGATCTGGTAGACGGCTGAGGCTCCGACGAGTCCGTAAACGAGACGGCTTGCAGCGTTCGTCTCGCCGAACTCGAGGCCTACGAGCGTGGCGACGAGGTCGAACTCGGCAAGGGCGACGAGGCCCCAGTTGATCCCGCCGACGGCCACGAGGACGGCGGCGAGGACGTCGAGCTTCTTCATGAGCTTCCTCCTCTGTATAGAGATTGTCGAGGTTCGGCGGAGACCCTATACAGTCTGTGGCGGGCTTGTCAAGTGTTTGTATAGAGATGGTGTAGAGTGGCGGCATGAGTGCGCAAGGGGTACATCTCCGCATAGGGGCGTTGAGTCGTCGCGTGGGCGTTTCGCCCGAGCTGCTGCGCGCGTGGGAGCAGCGCTACGGGTTGCTCCAACCCCTCCGATCAAGCGGCGGGTTCCGGCTCTACTCGGCGGAGGACGAGGAGCGGGTGCGCTCAATGCGCCGCCACCTGGACGAAGGCGTGTCAGCTGCCGAAGCGGCTCGGCTGGCGCTCGCTCAAACTGCACCCGATCAGGGCGAAGAGGCTCAGTCCGCGGGTCTGGCACAGCTGTCGATGGAGCTTCGGGGCGCGCTCGACAGGCTCGAAGAGCCCGGTGCTCAGGCCAGCTTCGATCGCCTGCTTGCCACGTTCACGCTTGAGGCAGTGCTTCGCGACGTCGTCCTGCCCTATCTCCAGGCACTGGGCGACCGCTGGGAGCGGGGCGAAGCGACCGTGGCGCAGGAGCATTTCGCCAGCAACGTCTTGCGCGGACGGCTACTTGGGCTCGCTCGCGGCTGGGGACGGGGCGACGGCCCCAGGGCCGTGCTCGCCTGCGCTCCAGGGGAACTCCACGACCTCTCGCTGATCATGTTCGGCCTCGTTCTCGCCGGGCGCGGCTGGCTGATCACATACCTCGGGCCGGACACGCCCATCTCTACGATCCAGGAGACTCTCGCGGATGTGGAGCCCCGCCTGGTGGTGATCGCGGCGGTGACGAGGCGGCGTCTCCGCGCAGCCCGGCCCCAGATAACGGATTTGGCGCGCCACGTTCCGGTGGCGCTCGCGGGGGAGGGCGCGACAGCCGCACTTGCCCGCGCGACGGGCGCCTCTGTGCTCGAGGGGGATCCAGTTACCGCCGCCGAGCGCGTGGCCGACGAGCATCGATGACCTTGCGTAAGCAGCTGCCCGGAACGTGGAGCTCGAGCCAGGCCCGGTCATCGTCAGGTGCCTTCGAGTCCGTTCAGCGTGCAGGGCTTCCGGCGCCGGTCGTCGAGCGTAGCGCTGCCGGGGCAAGACGGCTCGGGGAGCTGTACTGGCGCGAGCTGGAGCGCTCGACTCTCGGTCTCATTCGCGCATGCCCCACGACTGGTGCGCCGCAGATTCGACTCCTTGGCTTCAGGCCCGCGCTGCTGCGCTTCGGGCTGCCCGAGCTCGCCGTGAGCTCGAACTCGGTCAGCTGTCTGTATCCGATCATCGGCGGCGTGCTGACGCGGGCTCCGGCCGGCTCGATTTCGTTCGCCCAGATCGGCTTGGACGACGTCGAGGTTTGCTCGACGATCAGCGGGTTCTTTCCACGCCTTGCCGCACGTACCCATCGGCCCTGCTGGAACGGCTTGCTCTACGCGCATTTCCAGGCCCGGCTTCACGTCGCGCTGGGTCGGCGCTACTTCGCGCGTCTGTGGAAGGAAGCCCCCCGATGAGGATCGCCGTCTTTGGCGCGAGCGGCACCGTTGGTCGTGCGCTCGTGCCTCTGCTCGCGAAGCAACACGAGGTCCTAGCGCTGTCGCGCCGGCCACGCGACACGCCCGGCGTACAGTGGGCCATTGCCGATGCGACCGAAGCGGTGGCTGTGCGGAACGCTTTGGAAGGTGTAGACCTCGCCTACTACCTTGTCCACTCGCTCCGTAGCCGCGACTTCGAGCAGCGCGACCGACTCGCGGCGAAGACGGTAGCCAGCGAGGCCGAGCGCGCGGGCCTGCGCCAGCTGGTCTACCTGGGCGGTCTCGGAGATGACTCACCCGAGCTCTCTAGGCACCTGCGCAGCCGCGCCGAGACCGCCAGCGTGCTCGCCTCCGGGTCCGTACCGGTCACGACCCTGCGCGCCGCGATGGTCATCGGGGCCGGCAGTGCGGCCTTCGAGACGATCGTGGCACTTGTCGACCGTCTGCCTGGAATGATCTGCCCACGCTGGGTCTCAAGCCGGACGCAGCCCATCGCGCTTGGGGACGCCGCCGCCTACCTCGCTGCAGTTGCCGGCCGTGGAGAGACGCGCGGCGAGTCGTTCGACGCCGGCGGACCAGACGTGATGACCTACCGGGAGATGATCGAGCGCGTGGCCCGCATTCGCGGCAAGCGTCCCCTTATCGTGGAGGTGCCCGTCCTGACTCCGCGCCTCTCCTCCTACTGGTTGCACCTGGTCACTCCGCTCAACGCGGGCGTCGCTCGGCCACTGATCGAGGGCCTCCGAAATGCCACCGTGTCGCGCGACGAGCGCCTGCGCGAGCTCGTGCCGCTCCGGCTGACGTCGTTCGAAGACGCTGCCCGCGAAGCGATGATGCGGCGCTC
>DAITAO010000141.1:0-3725 GCA_036824245.1 Gaiellaceae bacterium
GCCTGCGAGCCCGCCGCCAGCGAGCCCGCCGCCAGCGAGCCCGCCGCCGCCTACCACTCCCGGCGAGGAACCGGAGCCCCGCCCGGGTCCGTAGATCATTCGCAGCACCTCATACCGGGTGGGCCCGCACCGCGCGAGCCCACCCGGTACGAGCGCTCAACCCGCGGGCTCGCGCCTAGGCTGCGGTGAGCTCGACGATCGAAAGAGCGCCCGCGGATGTCCGGCGGCCAGGCGGAGCCCGGAATCTGCGGCGGCACTCGAGCCGTGCTGACGTGCCGTGCCACAGACCAGGCATCGCTTGAGGTTGCCACGGTGCAGCGTGGAAGAGCCGCCGGGCTCCCGACAGGCGCACGTCCACGCAGACGGCGTCGTCCGGATGCGCCGCTTGGGCTGCACGTTGGAGTTGAACACGGTTTGCGGGCGCTGCGCCTCTAGCGCTGTCGCAGGCCGTGGATCAGCGGGAACCTCCGCTTCGGCCGTTTGTCCGGAAGCTTGCTGAGTCCGGGAATCCGGCTCGGCCTCGCGCCCGACACCTTTTCGGCCGGACGGCCTTCCAGCGGCTCGGAGCGGGGTACGGTTGGCGCTTCCATCGCGACTCCTTCTTCGAATTGGCACGAATGAAGAGCCCTGCGCGCCAGGGCACTCCCTAGGCGTTCAGGCCTGGTGTGGCAGTCGAAGAGAAGAGTCGGAGCCTCGCCGGCTTCCGCGCTAGGTCTACGCGCTTGAAAAGCGTAGCATAATTTGTCACAAATATTACGAACATCAAGCCGATGTGATAGATTCGCATGACTGGCCCTGCAGCCAGGACCCCGGCCGAAGCTCGAACCCCGTCAACGCGCCGTGGCGCGCGAGACGACGAGTTTAGGCAAACAGAGTTCGAACTTGCAGGGCCAGTTTCTTCGCTCCATGAGCAAGATGATCGCCGTTTTAGTGCGACGCTGGAGGTGATGAAAATCCTTCGCGAATTCGTCTGAAATGTCTTCTGCGCCTTTCGTGGAGGTCCGGCCGAAGTAGCGTGTGCGTGATCCGGGTCAGACGGGTCGGCGTCGGAGTTCCTCGGGCGGCGCGTCTCGAAGGCGATCGCCGGAAGGGCAATCTGCGTCAAGGAAGGCAGCGTGAGTAAGGTGCCGTCGTGGCGTCTGGACACGTCAGCGCGGTGCCGGCCCTTCCCTCGCGGCCTCGCCTGCGGGGAGTCCTCCACCAGTACACCTTCGTGCTGTCTGTGCTCGTCGGCGCCGCGCTCGTTTCGGCCGGTCCCACGGCTCGCGCTCGGGTCGTTGCAGCGGTCTTCGCCGCGAGCGTGGCGGCCATGCTGGGCGCCAGTGCCGTCTATCACCGCGTGACCTGGCGTCCTCGCGCGCGCCGCTGGATGGCCCGAGTCGATCACACCGCCCTCTATCTGCTGATCGCGGGCACGTACACGCCGTACGGCATCCTCGTGCTTTCCGGCGCCTGGCGAACCGTCGTCTTGGCCGTCGTGTGGAGCGGCGTTGCGGTTGCGATCGGGCTCAAGTGGGCGTGGCTGGACGCGCCGAAGTGGCTCGCTGCTGCGACGGGTCTTGCATTCGGCTGGGCGGGCGCGTTCGCATGTCTACAGATCGCTCGTGAACTGGGCGCGACCGCGACTGCACTCCTGCTCGTGGGCGGGATCCTCTACACGGCAGGCGCGATCGTCTACACCCGGCGAAGACCCGACCCCGCACCCGCGGTGTTCGGATACCACGAGCTCTTCCACGCACTGGTGGTCGGTGCCGTGGCGTGTCACTACGCCTCTATCGCGTTCTTCGTCGTGCCGCGAGGGTGATCTCGAATCACCTCCTGCGCTGTTCTCGGCCCGGAGGTGCGGGGCACGGCTGCTACCGTATGTTTCAGAAATCAGAGCGAGTCCGGTCCGCGCTACGCGCCTTCCTTACCCGTTCGTGAGTGGTAAGGGAGGTGTTTTTTCTATGGCAAGCGGAACCGTTAAGTGGTTCAACGACAGCAAGGGGTATGGCTTTATTACCCCGGACGAGGGGTCGAAGGATCTCTTCGTCCATCACAGCAGCATCGCCGGTGAGGGCTTTCACAGTCTCGCCGAGGGCGCGCGCGTCCAGTTCGAGTCCCGAGAGGGGTCGAAGGGTCCGGAGGCGATGAACGTCGCCCCAGTCGCCTAGGCGGCGGAGCGGAGGCCGTGGTTGCGTCGCGTGACCACGGCCTCACCACTCATGTCTGGCCAGGAAGGGAGGGGCGATCGTGGCCGAGAAGGAACAGAAAGTTGAGTTCGAAGGCGAAGTCATCGAAGCCCTGCGGAATCGGATGTTCAGGGTTCAGCTCGACAACGGGTGTGAGACGCTCGGGTACATGGCGGGTCGCATGAAGCGCTACCGCATCAGGATCTTCCCGGGCGACCGTGTCCGGATCGAGCTGTCGCCGTACGACGTGACACGCGGTCGCATCGTTTACCGGCTGTCCTGAGCGGCTCGAACGGCTGTGAGGCGGCCCGGCGCCGTCTCCGCAGGAGGCTTCCGAAGCGCTCGAGGTGCTAATCCGCATCTGATCGTCTGTCGCCATCCGAGCACGGGAGGCACGTGCCGGTGGAGCGACGAGGCCGCAAGAGGTCGCATCGAATGGGACACGGAATGCGGGTAGCTTCGTAGCAGCGCAATTTTTTTGATGCCCCGAGATCTGATCACTGACGATCGGGGCGAGGGCACGCGGCTGGTGCGGGTCGATGACCTGCAACGCTGCCTTGCCATTGCCTTCGAGCGCCTTGAACTCGCGCCTGAGGACGCCGAGGGACTGGGCGCGCTCTTGGTGGACTCTGAGCTTCGCGGTCACCTCGACCACGGGGTCGCGGCGCTGGGGGTTCTGGCGACGCTCTACCGCGACGGCAAATTGAACCCTCGCCCGCGCGTCCGCGTGCTGCACGAGACGGACGGCGCCATCCTCCTCGACGGAGACCGCGGCTGTGGCCCCGGCGCACCGATACGCGCAATGCGGTGGTGTATCGAGCGCGCCCGCGAGCGCAAGAGCATGGCTGTCGCCGCTGTCCGGGACTGGCAACTCCTGGTCGCCGGGCCCTACGTCAGACTGGCCGCCGAGCAGGGCCTGATCGGCTTCGCCTGCACGAATTTCATGCCGCTGGTCGCCCCACCAGGCGGTCGGACGGCGGTCTTCGGCACCAACCCGTTCGCGTACGGCCTCCCCGCCCAGCGCCATCAGCCAGTGGTCCTGGATGTCGCCACGACCCTGAGCTCGATGCAGAAGGTTCGCTTGGCCGCACAGCAGGGCAAGCCAATGCCCGAAGGAGTCATCTTCGATCAGGCCGGGCGTGCGATCACCGACCCGCAAGAATTTCTCAACGGTGGGTTGATGGCGCCGCTGGGCCACCCTCACGCCCCGCACAAGGGCTTCGGCCTGGCTTTGTTCATCGATGCGTTGAGCGGCGTGCTGACCGGAGCCGAATTCGCGCAAGGGGTAGCCGGCGGCACGCCGGGGAACTTCCTCTGGGCACTGGACGTCGAGGCGTTTCTGCCTCGGAAGGAATTCCTGGCACGAATGGACGCGCAGATCGACCAGATCAAGCAAAGCGAGAGGCTTCCGGGCGTCGACGAACTGCTAGTCCCCGGCGAGCGTGGTCAGCGACGCTATCTCGACCTCACCGCGCGCGGCGTGGTCCCGCTGGCGCCAGCGAGCTGGCAGATACTGGCGACGGGCTGCCAGTCGCTGGCCGCCCCACTGCCCGC
>DAITAO010000082.1:0-14327 GCA_036824245.1 Gaiellaceae bacterium
CCAGATTGCGGAGGGTCCACAGGTCCTACCCGACCCCGTGACCGGGCAGCCGAGCCTGCAAATGTCCTTCATTGGCCCCTGGGGCGGCAACCGCTACTCCGAGGCAACCTACCTCTCGGACGGCATCCCGATCGGTTCTCTCTACTATGCATGGAAGCGCGATCCGGCCACGGTCAACGTCAGCCCCCCGTGGCTCTGGGACGCGGTGTTGGGGACCGACGACGTCTACAGCACCTACGAGACGACTGCCAATCTCCTGGCCGCGGGACCCGGCTCGGGCACGCTCGATGCGACGGCGCCGCGCTACGTGGCGACCGTCCAGCAGACCTACGGATCTGCCGCCGGCACCGCCGGCGTCGACTACGGCATCTTCTGGACCTGCCTGGCCGTCTACGGCAACCACGGGCTGACCAAGCGCGGCACCGCGGACGCGACAACCGCCCAGGGCTTCTACATTCACGAACTCGTCGCGGACATCGTCCGCCGAACGGCGCCCTTGCTGAGGTTCACCACCGGCGAAGGCGGGTCGATCGAACCCCACACGTTCATCGTTCCACACCAGGTCTTCCTCGACCCGACGAGCGGCGGCACCGCCGTCGCCGATGTCAACAAGTACGCGATGAATGAGTGGGGCGTCTACGACCACCGCGAGTTCTTCTGGCGCGCCCCGAGCCCGGACCGCCTCACGTGGCGCGCGCGGCTGACCGACGGCGCGCGGATCGCGCTCGAGGGCGACGACGCGAGCAACCTCTTCAACGGGGTGCTCGTCTCCTACCAGGACCCATCCGGCCGGCGCGCCACCGTTGGACCGCCCGGCTGCGTCGCCGATGCCACGAGCCTCGAACTGCTGGACACCGACCCAGCCAACCCGGTCAACGAGCACGGCATCCCGCGGCGCTGGGGCAAGCTCGAAGTCAGCCAGCTCACGACTCTCGCCGGCGCCACCCAGATCGGCAAGGTGTGGCTCGCCGAGCATCGTCTCCCGTCGCGCCGCGGCCAGCTGACGATCACGGGTGCGATCGAGCACCCGACCCAGGGCAAGCGGCCCGCGTGGCGGCCGCGCGCCGGCGACTACGTGACGATCCTCGACCGTCCCGACGAGCCGCCGCGACGGATCATCGAGACCGACTACAAGCACGACAGCCGGTCCTCCCAGCTGAGCCTGGACAACACCGTGTTCAAGCTCGACGCGATCCTCGAGCGCCTGGGGATCGGTCTCATCGGCGTCATCTGACGGAGGAGAACTACAACCCATGCCTCAAGGGAGATGACGTGGCCCTCGCACATGCGAACCATCCGCCGATCGATCACCGCGATCAAGGTGGCCGCGCTACTGATCCTCGCCGAGCAAGCGCTCGAGGTGCTGTTCCTCGGGATCTCCCTGGCGGAGCATCCAGTGATCGTGATCGCCGCGCTCGGCGCGTTGGGCTTCCCCACGCCCGGCAAGCCCCCGGAGCAGCAGTGAGAGTCCCTCACCACATCTGGCTGCGCGCCGCCGCGATCTACACCACGATCTGGGTCGCTGTCCTCGTGGCGGTGGCCGCGCACTGGGGATTCTGAATGAGCACCGGTATGCCCGGGCAGCCGGGAGAACCGGGGACCGCCGGCGGTGCCGGCGGTCGTGGTGGCGGGGGTGGCCGAGGTGGTGCTGGCGACCCTGTCGGCCCCGGCGGGCGCGGTGGTGCTGGCGGCGCGGGCGGCCAGGGCGAGAAGGGCGAGAAGGGGGCGCGCGGCCCACGCGGCCATGCTGACCGCATCCGCGGCCAGTGGCTCGTTTACGTCTGCTGCTTCGTCGCCATCGGCTACACCTGGGCGGCGAACCACAGCGCCGTGTCGAAGATCACGGCCGAGGGTCGTGACCGGCGCAGCCAGACCTGCACGACGTTCGAGAGCGAGCACCTGCAGGAGGTCCGCCAGCTGCGCGCGACCTACGCCTACCTGCTCGCGCTCACCGCGCAGGAACGCCGCAGCACCCTGAACCGCTTCGTGATCAGGCAGCTCCCCGAGCGCGAGCGCGACGCGCGCACCGACGCTGACGCGTTCGGCGTCACGGTCCCCGCCTACTGCGACGAGCCTGGCATCGGGCTGCCCGAGCCCGACCCCGTAACCCCCAAGCGCCCTGCGTCGCTGCAGATCACGCCGTAGATCCAGAGCGGCTGACGGGGCTCGAACCCGTGGCCTGTCGCGTTGGCAACGCGACGCTCTTCCAGCTGAGCTACAGCCGCACGCTTACGAAGGGTAAGCGGCGGCAGCGGTTCAGCGTCCCTCTCCCATAGGAGGCCACACATGGCCCGCGTGTACAGCCGCGGCAGCGAACCGCACCGCGTGCTCGTCCTCGACCGTCGCCGCGACTGGCAACGCGGCGAGGACGTCCTCGCTCTCCAGCACGCCGTCAACCGCCGGCTCCGCGCCCGCGGCCTGGACCACTACCTGGTCCGCGACGACACCGCCTGCTACGACGAATCGACTGCGCTCGCGTGCCGCAAAGCGGTCTGGGCGCTCGGCGCCCTGCTCGCCACCGTCAACCAGATCACCGCCCGTGTCGCCCACGGACAGGGCGCGCTCTCCATCGGGTCCCAGCGACTGATCCGCTACCCCGGCAGCCGCGTCAACGCGCAGCTCGACCGCGCCGAGGCGCGCCATGACGCGATCCTCGCCGCCGCCCAGCGCGCCGGCGTGCGCATCGGCGACAACCACGTCACCGGCGGCACCCCGCGCGAGCGATTGCGCGCCGCGGCCGAGCACGCCGCATGGCTTGACGCGACCGGCCGGCGCCACTCGTTCTACAGCCAGTCGGGCCAATGGACCGTGGAATACGCCATCACCGGTGAGCCCGCCGGCTACCGCTCGGACTGCTCGCAGTGGGTGACCGCGATCTACCGTGCCTGCGGGCTTCCCGACCCCAACGCCAACGGCTACCAGGGCGGCTACACCGGCACCCTCGGCCAGCACGGCAAGGCTGTCAGCCGCGCTCAGCTGCGCCCCGGTGACCTCGTCCTCTACGGCCCCGCCCCCCACCACCACGTCGAGATGTACGTCGGGCCCGGCCAACGCACCATCGGCCACGGCTCGCGCCCCGTGGACGCCGGCTGGATCGACATGGCGCCCTCCCCGCACTTCCGTTCCTACGTCTAAGGAGAACCGCCGCATGCACCTGTTCAACCTGCTCGTCGGCCTGCTGCCCACCCGGCTGCAGGGCGCCGCGAAGGCCGTGTACCCCACGATCGTCACGCTCTTCGGCGTCGCCGCGCAATGGGTGGCCACCGGCGCCTTCGACACCGCCGAGCTCGCCACCGCCGTATCAGGTGGCGTCCTCGCCATCCTCGTCTACGTGCTGCCCAACCGTCCCGCGCCCACGGCCTAAACCCTCCTGGCCGTCGGGTAGAAACCCGGACGACAAGCACCGCGCCCCGCCACCCCTCACCGGGGTGGCGGGGCGCTTTTCGTCGTTCTACGACTCGACTGGTCGCTCGAACGTGACCATCAGCCCGGTCGACCCAGCGCGCGACACCGTCGTCTCGGTGATCGCCTTCACCTGCCAGCCCTCCCGAGCACGCCGGTTGAGCAGCTCCTGGAGGCTGCTCGAGCTGATCTTGTCGCTGATCAACTTCTCCTTCACCACGTCGACCTTGTACTCGAAACGCGCCAACACGCCCTCGGCGCTCATCATCACCGCTTCAGCGACCGGGGGCGCCGCCGCGGGCTCCGGCACGATCTCGGCTGGAGCGTCCGCGGCTGGAGCGTCCGCGACCTCGCCGCGCGCCTCACGCGATCCCTGCAGATCGGCCTGAACTGCGTCTGCCGCGCGTCGCAGCAGCCCTCGACGGTTCTCCATGGCCTCCTCCTCCGTCAGCAGTCCAACACCCGCGCGCATGATCTCGCGCCGCGGGTCGTTACCGCTTGAGACGGGTGGCCCGACGATCCCCACGCGGGCCGGGCTCGACGGACCACCCCGAACGTCAGGAACCTACATCGCTAACGGCCCGCACAGTCGGAGTTTGGACGGGTAGCCCTATGCAAATTCTCCACGAGCTTGCTCACGCTAGGGGGGGAACGTAGGGTGGCTTCCAAACCACGGATGGTCCCGAAAACGCGGGCGGGACACGGACAGGAATCAGGGGAAGCCCATGTCCCACACGCTCGCGGCGACGCGCAGGAAGATCGACGACGCCCGTGCGCTGGTCGCGCCCGGTTCGCCGGCGGACGAGAACCTCAGGCGACTCGACGTCGCCTTGGGATGTCTCGGCGAAGCTCGCCCACAACTTCGACTAGTACCGCCAGCGCCGCCTCAACAGCATCCTGTCGCGCAGCGAGCTGCGTAAGCAGGTCGCTGATCTCGACGAGCGTCATGCCGCCATCACCGTTGACGAGCGAAGGATCGGTGGCGCCTCGGATCTCCGCCTCCGAGACCTCGAGAGCTTCGGCCAGCGCTCTGATCGTGTCACCGCGGGCCTCGTGCTTTGCGTTCAGCACGCGCGAGATGGTCTTCACGGAGAGTCCCGACTCGTAGGCGAGCTTCTCGTTGGTCCATCCCTTGGCTCGCTGAAGCTCGCTCACGCGCTCGGCCACTTCCAGCTGTTGGGCTTCCATCGCGAGCAGGACGCTGATCGCCGCGCTACGCCGTGTCCAGCCCAATGTCGGGACACGCTTGACAGGCATTTGGCTAGAGCGTATTGTCGCGGTTGTGTCCGGTCAAGAGCAAGACACTTTGGTCCTGGCCATCGCAGCCAACGTGAGCAACGAGATGCGGCGCCAACGTGTGAACGTCACCGAGCTCGCGGCCGCCGCAGGAACGTCCGAGCGGCAGGTCTACCGACTGCTCAAGGCCGAGCACACCCCTCGCGTCGAGACCATCGAGCGATTCGCTAGAGCGCTCGGGAAGCCCGCATCCTGGTTCTACGTGGACCGGCGCAAGGCGGCGGCGTGAGCGTTCTTCTTCTTACCCCCGGGGTTGCCGTGGGGGGCGGCGCCGGACCCGCGTCTGGTGTCGTCCCCCACCTGGCCGTGAGCCGGTGGGACGTGGATCTGTTGATCCCGGCCGCGTGCTTCGTGCTCGTGCTGGTGATCCTGGTCCGCGAGTTGGTGCGTGGCAGCCGTCTGGAGGAGGCGCGCGATGCGCTCGCGTCCGAGCGTCGTGAGCTGCTCGAGTTGGCGGAGCAGCATCCGGTGGTCCCAGACCCGCCGTTGTGGCCGCAGCGCGGCGCGGTGCGCGACGTGTCGTTGCGCGACGAGCTGGCGCGGCTCGATGAGTTTGGGAGGGCGCGGTAGATGTCGGCGCCCTTGATACGGACGGCAGAGGCCGGCGCTGTGCGGGCGCCGGCCTCCGGTGCAGCGAGTCCCTCGGGAGGAGGAGTCGAGGGGTGTCTCACAGCGTAGAGCACGTTTCGGCGTCCGTCGAACCCTTGTTCGATCGTCTCGCGTCCGCTCGTGTTGCGCGGCGGCGCAACGCTGAGACGCGTCGGCGGTTGCAGGTCCTGCACGACGAGTACCTCGCCGCGTTCGACGCGTACGCGGCGCTGCAGGAGAGCGTCGACGCCTCCGACGCGGAGATCCGCGCTGCACGGTCCCAGGCTTGGGCTCTGCATTCCGAGTACGCGCATGAGCGCCACATGGTCGACAGCAAGCTGTGGCCGGCGCCGGGGAGGCGCGCGCGATGAGCGCACCGTCGAAGATGGCGTGGTCACGGTGGGCGCGCGAGATGGCGGCCGAGCACGAGCTGATGTCGCGCGAAGCGCACCTGCTGCTCGTGCTCGCCACGATCGGTGACAACACCGGCCAGGGGTTCGCCACGGCCGGTGACCTCGCGACCTATCTGGTCTGCACCGAGCGCCACGCTGCGCGCCTCTTCAAGCAGTTGCGCAACCGTGGCCTGGTCATCCGTCTCGGGCATCCCAACGGGCGTCTTCGCTGGCGGCTGAACAGCGCTCGGCGACCCGCCGCGCAGCTGTCCCTCGTCGCGCCGGACTCGGACATCCAGATGTCCGACTCGTCGAACACTCAGATGTCCGAGTCGGACACAGGGATGTCCGACTCGTCGGACATCCAGATGTCAGGCGGAGTCGGACACTCAGATGTCCGACATAAGGACCCTAAGGGCCAGAGGACTACGGGGGGGGAACGCGGGCGCGCCCACGAGCAGCACCTGGACTGGGGTTCCCTGCAGCCGCATCTGCGGCGCGTGCTCGAGGTCCTGGAGGACGCGCCGGAGCTCGTCGTCAGCGACGCCGCGGTCAACAGCGCGCTGGCCGCTCACCCCGAGCCGCGCTACGACCACATGCGCGCCGCGCACACCGTCGCCGCCTGGGCTTACGAGGATGGGCTGGCCGCCGGTGTCGCGAGCTTCTTGCTCAAGAAGGCGTTCGAGCATCAGGACCGCGCCGGCCGCCGTGGTCAACAGCGCGGCGACGGTGCCGCCCACCGCGCAGCCAACGGCCGACGCGGCGACGACCCAGAGGCGACAGCGCGGCTGCGCGAGCTGCGCGTCGCGCTGGCCAAGGCCCGTGGCGAGGAGGTCGAGGCATGATCCCCGCCGACTGGAAGCGCCTCGCCGACATGCTGGACAGCTTCTGGCCCGGCGAGTGGACGACCCAGAAGTCCGAGGCCTACCACCTCGCGCTCGACGCGTTCGACCCCACCCAGGTCGCGGTCGCCATCCAGAGCCGCTTGCACGCCGGCGACAAGTTCCGCCCCTCCGCCGCCGAGCTTGTCGCCGACATCACCGGCGTGCACCGCGGCCGGTACGCCGCGCCCGACGAGGCCTGGACGCTGGTCGAGCAGGCGATGCGCCGGGTCGGTGTGTCTCGCTACGACGCTCGCTTCGCGGCGCAGCATCAGGCAGCGATCGACTGGCTGGCCACCCAGGACCGAGCAGCGGCTGCGTGGGCGGCGCGCCGCGGCCTGTGCCAGTTGGAGGGATCGCTCGGCCAAGAGCCGGTCAACGGCGAGCACGGCGGAGCGGTGCGCGGCGCGCTTCGTCGCGACTACCGCGAGCTCGTGACCGAGATCACTGAGCGCCAGTTGGAGGGCGGTGAGGGCGTCCCGGACTCGATGCTGATCTGCCGACGCACAACCCGCATCGAGGCCGGCGGGATGCGCGACGTGGTGGACCGGCTGCGCCCCGCCCACGAGCTTCAAGCAGGTGAGCCAGCGTGACGGTGCCGACCGCCGACGCGCTCGCCGAGCTGCAGGCCCGCGTCGAGGAGCTTGAGCGCCGCCTGCGGCTGATCGCTGATGTTGCCGGCGGCTTCGCGCCGGGCGCTGCACGCGAGCGCTTGGACCATGTCGGCGAGCTGGCGAGGGAGCTGGTCGCGTGATCAGCGCGGCTGTGATCACGGCGGCGCTCGCGTTCTGGGCGCCCTACAACGGCGGCCAGGCGCCGTGCAGCGGCCAGCTGGCCGTGCATGACGCTGACCCGGCGGTGATGACCGCGCATGGCTGGGACGCGGACGCGTACGCGCCGGTGCTGGTCGGCGGCTGCGACGTCTTCATCAACTGGCGCTCGTTCAACCTTGAGACCCCGGACCAGCAGTGCGCGACGATCGCGCACGAGGTTGGCCACGCGTTCTTCGCGCTGAGCCACTCAAGCGACCGCACGAACATCATGTGGCCGGACACCGCCACCCGGCCGATCCCGCCGATCTGTGCTGCGCTGGACCCGCGACGCAGGCGCGCCGCGGTGCGGCGTCCGCGGTGCCCGAAGCGCGCTGAGCGTCGCCACGGCTTCTTCGAGGACAACGGTGGCGGTTGCGTACGTCACCGCGCATCGCGAGCGAACGCAGCGGTTCCGAAGCGTAGGGGCCTACGGTGAGCGTCGCCGTCCAGGCGCAGCTCTTCGCCCGAGCACCGCGCGCCGCCGAGTGGTGCCCCGGCGTCAACTGCCCCATGCGCTGCGACGCGCGGACCTGCAAGTGCAGGCCCTGCTCGTGCTGGCGCTGTCGGGCCCAGACCGCTCGAGCGCGCCGCGGCCGACCGCTCCCGCTGCCAGCGCGTAGCCCGCAGGGCTACCAGCCGCGCCTTTTCTTCCCCCATAGCTCGCCAACGACCGAAGGAGTGCTTCCGTGAAGCGCCAGCCGTACCGCCAGGGCGACGTGCTCATCAAGCCGATCGCCAAGATCCCCAACGGGCTCGTCGAGATCCCGCGCGAGAACGGTCGGCTCGTCCTCGCGCACGGCGAGGTCACGGGCCACGCGCACGTGGTCGAGGGCGAGGCCCTCTTCCTCGCCGCCGACATCGCGGAGCTGGACAACCGGTTCCTCGAGGTCGCTGCCGAGTGCGAGGTCGTGCACGAGGAGCACGGCACGCTGACCCTGCCCCCGGGCAACTACGAGGTGATCCGCCAGCGGGAGTACTCGCCGGAGGAGATCCGCAGGGTCGCCGACTGACCGATGACGAAGATCACCGAGATCACCGACGAGCAGCGCGCGCTACTTCCCCTCGCGTTCGACGAGTGGCTGCGGCACGGGCTATCGACCGAGCGAGCGGACCGACAGAGCGCCGAGCGCGCTGTCCTCTCGATGTACGAGGAGATCGGCGAGGTCCGCCCGATGGTCTTCTGGCTCGAGTCGCCCCTCGCCGGCGCTCTCGGTGCCGAGATGCTTGCGTCCTGGCTGCGGTCGTTCAGCGACCGCAGCCGGGGCCAGCTCTGGGGCCAGCTCGGGGGCCAGCTCGGGGACCAGCTCGGGGGCCAGCTCTGGGGCCAGCTCGGGGGCCAGCTCTGGGGCCAGCTCGGGGGCCAGCTCGGGGACCAGCTCGGGGGCCAGCTCTGGGGCCAGCTCGGGGGCCAGCTCTGGGGCCAGCTCGGGGGCCAGCTCCGGGGCCAGCTCTGGGACCAGCTCTGGGGCCAGCTCGGGGACCAGCTCGGGGACCAGCTCCGGGGCCAGCTCGGGGACCAGCTCGGGGGCCAGCTCTGGGACCAGCTCCGGGACCAGCTCGGGGACCAGCTCCGGGGCCAGCTCGGGGACCAGCTCCGGGGCCAGCTCGGGGACCAGCTCTGGGACCAGCTCCGGGGCCAGCTCCGGGGCCAGCTCCGGGACCAGCTCCGGGACCAGCTCGGGGACCAGCTCCGGGGCCAGCTCGGGGACCAGCTCCGGGGCCAGCTCGGGGGCCAGCTCTGGGACCAGCTCTGGGGCCAGCTCGGGGACCAGCTCCGGGGCCAGCTCTGGGGCCAGCTCTGGGACCAGCTCGGGGACGAGCTCGGGGACCAGCTCCGGGGCCAGCTCCGGGACCAGCTCCGGGGCGACGTGTGGCACCGGATGTTCTGGGGCCAGCACGAGTCCTACTGGATCTCCTACTACGACTTCGCGCCGAAGTGGGGAGTTCGCTACGACGAGCAGTCCTCTCGCCGGCTGTCCCTCTGGGTGGAGCTGGCGAAGTCGGCGGGCTGGTGGTGGCCGCTACGCGGAGCCGTGGTCCTGACCGAGCGCCCGATCGCGGTCCACCGCGACGACGAGAACCGCCTCCACCGTGAGAATGGTCTCGCGGTGGAGTACGCCGACGGCTGGGGCGTGTGGTCGATCCACGGCGTGCGCGTGCCGCGCCAGGTCGTCGAGGCACCCGAGACGTTGACCGCTGCGCAGATCACGGCCGAGCAGAACGCCGAGGTGCGCCGGATCATGGTCGACCGCTTCGGGCCCGAGCGCTACCTGCACGAGGCCGGCGCCAAGCTCGTGCACGAGGACCTCGACGAGATCGGCTTCCCCCGCAAGCTCTGGCGCCTGGACCTCCCGGGCGACGAGCCAATCGTGATGGTCGAGGTCATCAACTCCACGCCCGAGCCCGACGGCTCGCACAAGCACTACACGCTGCGCGTCCCGCCGACCATGCAGCGCGCCGGCGAGGCCGTCGCCTGGACGTGGGACATGCCGGAGATCGACTACGTGCTCGAGGCGCAGTCGTGAAGCCCTACCGCCTCACGATCAACCTCACCGTCGCGGCCGAGACCGCCGAGGATGCCGGCTCGCTGCTCGACCAGGTCGCCGACCACGGCGACGCGCTCGGGCTCCGCTTCGAGGGTGGGCACGTCACGGAGATGCGCGCGATCGAGGTGCACCCCGGCTCGGCGCTCGCCGGCGACCTGCGCCGGGGCGCGGTCGCATGAGGCGCCGGTCAGAGAGCAAGCGGCGGCGGCGCGCCGCGCACGCTGCTCGGCGCGACAACCGACGCCCGCGCGGCGCTGAGCTCCTCAGCGACATCCGCGCGAAGGCGCGGGCTGAGCGCAAGGCGGCGCGACGGGCCGCACGCAAGGGCACGGCTGCGTCATGACCTGCGCGCCCTATTACGAGGATGCGCAGGTCACGCTCTACCTCGGCGACTGCCGCGAGATTCTGCCGCAGCTCAGCGCGGTCGACGCGGTCGTCACCGACCCGCCCTACGGCGACACGTCGCTGTCCTGGGACGTCGTCGACAACGCCTGGCCGGCGCTGGTCCACGCGCCGCAGGTCTGGTGCTTCGGTTCTATGCGCTTCTGGATGGAGCACGGCCACGCCGCGATGCGCGCTGCCGGCTGGCGCTACGGCCAGGAGATCGTCTGGGAGAAGCACAACGGCTCGGGCTTCCATGCCGACCGCTTCAAGCGCGTCCACGAGCTCGCCGTGCACTGGTACCTCGGCGCATGGTCGACCCTGCACCACGACCCGCCGGTCACGCACGATGCCCAGGCCAAGGTCGTCCGCCGAAAGCAGCGACCTACGCACACCGGCGGGATCAACGCGGGCAGTTACGTCAGCGAGGACGGCGGGCCGCGCCTCATGCGCAGCGTCCTCCAGGTCCGCTCCGAGCACGGCCGCGCGCTCCACCCGACACAGAAGCCGCTCGGCATCCTGCGACCGCTCGTCCACTACTCCTGCCCGCCCGCGGGCGTCGTGCTGGACCCGTTCGCCGGAGCGGGGAGCACCCTGCTCGCGGCGCGCGAGCTCGGCCGCAAGGCCATCGGCATCGAGATCAGCGAGCGCTACTGCGACGCTGCGGCGAGACGGCTCGACCAGCAGGGCTTCGCCTTCGACCCCGTACGCAGGGGAGCGGCAGCGTCATGAGCGCGAAGGCTGTCGCCTACTCGGACTGCTCGCGCCCGACCTGCCTCGGGTCGAGCTCGACGCGGAACCGTTCGCGCGGCCACGTCGCATCTGCCCAGCGTTGGAAGTCGACGCCGTCGTCGGCTTCGACGGTCAGGCGCCGCTTTCCGGCCATCAGCCAGGGCTTGGCGGGGTCGTACTCGTGGACCGTGAACGCATATGTTGGCACGAACGCATGTTCGCATAGGGTCGGAAGCTCGCACGTGACCTGGCGCGAGCGCGACGGCACGACCACCTTCGACGAGCTCTACACCCCGGCCGAGGAGGCGCTCGCGGCATGAAGCCGACCACGCGCAACGTCCTGCTCGCGCTGAAGGCCGCCGGGACGGCGGGCGCGACGACGCACGACCTGATCCAGCCCGACGTCGGCGGCGGTCGGTTCGGCGGCCGCATCTACGAGCTGCGCCACGTCCACGGCTACGAGATCCGCGAGGAGCGCGAGGGCAACGGCAGCCGCTACTGGCTCGAGCTCAACCGTGACCCCGCGAAGTGTCCGGCCGCCGTCTGCGACCGCGCGTGCGGGACGGACTGCACGTGCCCCGAGTGCGCCTGCCCGCGCTGTGTGGCGCGCCGACTGGCCGCGGCGCAATCACGTCTGCGCGGCGACGACCAGAAGCCGCCTATCCCGGAGCAGCTGAGCCTGGAGGATGTGGCGTGAGGCTCTGGGGCGACAGGCGCGGGCTCCGCGGGGCGATGCTCGCCGACTCGGTGCAGGTCGGCCTGCTCGGGCATCCCGCCCCGAAGTCCGAGGCGGCGGCGCTGCAGCTCGCGCTCCTGACCCTCCACGGCCTGGCCGCGTACATGGATCGGTCGCTGCGCGAGCTCGGTGTCGAAGCGCAGAACCCCAGGGAGTACCGGCGCCGGATGGAGATGGTGCAGTCCCACTGCCGCAACGTGCTCGCGAGCATGGCGGCGTTCGATGAGGAGGAGACCCCATGAGCACGAGGCTCGCACACGTGGCGCTCGCCGCCGAGATCGGCGCACCGATCGTGGTGGACCGCGAGGAGGTCGAGCGCTGGATGTTCCAGGAGGCGATGCGCCAGCTCGGCGAGCACCAGGAGGACGCGGACCGCAACCTGCCCGACTACGTGCGCGCCTACATCGCGACGATCTTCGATCGCCCGCGCTGCGCGCCGCGAGCGCACGGCCTGCATCGCTGTCACGCCGAGCTGGCGCGCGACACGATCATGGAGCTCAACATCGCGCACCGGAGAGCAGCATGAGATCGCGCCGTCTCCGTCGCCGCGCTGCGCGCGCGGCCCCCGAGCAGCGCCTCGAGCAGCTGACCTCCGTCCCCCCGCCCGCGCGCCCCGTCGGCGTGGGACTGACCACGTTCTCGTTCGCGTATGAGCAGACGGACGTGCCGCCCGGCCAGACGCTCACCGAGTACCGGAAGGCGCGCCGCCGATGACCCTCAACTGGGAGATGATCGCCCGCTCGGAGATGAACGCGGTGCGGCAGCGTGTCCTCGACCTGGTGCTCACCTCGCCCGCGCCGGACGGCGCACCCGGGTGGAGCGCGCGCCTGGTCGCGCGCGAGCTCGGCGTGCCGTTGGAGAACATCTCCTACCACGTGCGCACGCTCTACCAGCACGGCCTGCTGCGGCGCGTATCGCGCCGCAAGGGGCGCCGCAGCGCCATCGAGACCTTCTACGAGATCAGCCCGAAGGCGAAGATGCGGTGAGCGTCGAGGACCTCCTGTCGCCGCAGCACATCGCCGAGGTCACGGGCCTCTCGTACGACTTCGTGCGCCGGGAGATCCTCGGCGGCAAGCTGCGTGGCTTCAAGGTCGGCGGCAAGCTGCGCGTTCGCGAGAGCGACTACGAGCAGTGGGCGTACGCCCAGCCGATCGCGCCAGTTCCTCGCATCGAGCGCGCGCCGCGCCGGCGTGCGGCCTCGCGTTCCTCCGCGCGCGGTAGCGTCGCGCGCTGGGAGGAGATCGAGAGGAGGATGGGTGCCGGCTAGGAAGACGACCGATGGGCGCACCGCGGACGGCAAGTGGATCGACCGTTGGATCGAGGGCGGGGTCAAGCGCAAGCGCACCTTCGACCGTAAGGGCGACCGTGACGCGTTCCGCGATCGCCGGCGCCGCGCGCAGCAGCTCGGCCGCGACGTCGCGCGCGAGTTGCTGCTCGAGGAGGACTTCACGCTGCGCGCGTGGTCGGAGGAGTGGGTCGAGCGCCACGCGGTCCCCAACCTGGAGAAGCAGACCCGCGACTCCTACAAGCAGCAGTGGGGCAAGTGGATCGAGCCGCGGCTTGGCTCCTACGAGCTGCGCGCGCTCACGCCACGGATCATCAACGTGCAGCTCGTGCAGGCGATGCGCACTGCGGGCGCCGGCGAGCCAACCGTGCGCCTGGCGCTGTCAGTGCTGCAGAGCCTTCTCACCCTGGCCGTCACGGAGGAGCGCATCCCGGCCAACCCGGTCGCGCTGATCGAGAAGCCCTCGGCGCTGCCGGACGGCGGGCTGGACCCGATCCCGCCCGCGACCGTGGAAGCGATGCGCCGCCTGGCGATCGGGCGCCGCGGGCCTCTCGGCACGCAGGACGCGTTCATCATCGCCGCGCTGGCGTACGCGGGGCTGCGCCCGCAGGAGCTGCTCGCGCTGATGGACGACGACGTGCTCTTCGACGTCGCCAAGCTCTTCGTCGCGCGCAAGAACGTCGGCGGCCAGCTCTTCCCGTATCTGAAGAGCGGTCGCAAGCGCCGCAGCCGCCGGCATCGTCGCGTCGATCTGCTCGACGCGCTCGCACAGGACTTCCGTGAGCACCGTCTGCGCACGGGCCGCCGCGGCGGGCTGATCATCGCGCGCGCAGACGGCACTCCGTGGCGCAAGCACGACTGGGACAACTGGCGCGAGCGCGTGTGGCAGCCGATCGCGGTCGAGGTCGGCCTCGGCCGCTACGTCGAGCGCAAGGACAAGCCGCCGCTCTATCAGGGCCCGCCTCCGTACGACCTGCGTGGCTCGTTCGTGTCGCTGCTGGTCTGGGAGGGACGCACGATGCTTGAGGTCGCTGCCCAGGCCGGTCACGGCGTCGACGTCTGCGAGCTGTACTACGCGCGTATCTTCGAGGGCTTCGACCCGGCGAAGCGCACGAGCGCCTCGGAGGCCATCCGGGCCGCGCGCCAAGGTGAAGGACCCAAGAAGGACCTCATCCGCGCAGACCGTGGAGATCACGATGCCTGACCCGGCGCGAATTGCCTGCAATCGGGGTGAAGCCGACGGGGGGACTCGAACCCCCGACCCCATCATTACGAG
>DAITAO010000083.1:0-14254 GCA_036824245.1 Gaiellaceae bacterium
GGTGCGGTAGCCGGCCGCCGGCCGGCTGGCGAGCGAGGGCAGCCGCCGCCGCACGTCCTCGAGGTGCGCACGGTCGATCTCGGCCGTGATGACCGTCTCCTCGTCGGGCGCCTCGGCGAGGACGATCCCCCACGGGTCGGCAATCAGGGAGCGCCCGTAGCTCCACTTGCCCGGTTGCGTCTCGCCGATCTGGGCGGCCGCCGCCACGTAGTACTGGTTCTCGACCGCCCGGGCCCTCAGCAACAGGTGCCAGTGATCCTTCCCCGTGTAGAGCGTGAAGTTGGCCGGCACAGTGACGAGCTCGGCGCCGTCAAGAGCGAGCATGCGGTACAGCTCGGGAAAGCGAACGTCGTAGCAGACGCTCAGCCCCAGCGCCCAGCCGTCGACGCGCGCGGCCACCACCTCGTCCCCCGGCTCCTCCGCGTCCGACTCGCGGTACACGTGGCCGCCCACCTCGACGTCGAACATGTGGATCTTCCGGTAGAGCACCGCCAAGGAGCCCTCGCGGTCGAAGACGAGGCTCGTGTTGGAGAGCTTCGGGCGGCCCTCGCGCCGCTCGGTGATCGATCCGCCCACGAGCGTGATCCCCTGACGCTTCGCCCAGCCGCTCATTGCAGCGATCGACTCACCGGCGTCGAGCGTCTCTGCGGCCGCGTCGAGCTCCTCCGGGCGTCCTATGGCGTTCCATTTCTCCGGCAGCACGACGAGCTCGGCACCGGCGGCGGTGGCTTCGCCGACGAGCCGTTCGGCCGTCGCCAGGTTGTCCGCCTTGTCGGCGCGGCTCGTCATCTGGACACAGGCGACACGCAAGCGGTCGGCCATTGCGCGGAGGATAGCTTTGCCCCGTGGAGACGCCCGGGAACGCGGCGCCGCGTGTGCGCATCTTCGAGGCGCTTCGCCACCGTGATTTCCGGCTGCTCTTCCTCGGCCAGACCATCTCTCTGATCGGCGACGCAGCGTTCGTCACCGCGCTTGGCTGGCGCACCTTCACGCTGGCAGGCTCGGCCAAGCTCGGCATCGTCCTCGTCTGCCAGGCGAGTGCCCTGCTCACCACGCTGCTGATCGGCGGCGCCCTCGCGGACCGCTTCCCGCGGCGCGCGATGATGATCCTCTCCGACCTGATCCGGTTCGTGGCCGTGGCCGGGCTTGCCGTCGTGGACGGCAGTGGGGAGCTGACGTTCGCCTGGATCGTCTTCTTCGCAGTCGCCATGGGCCTTGGCGACGGCCTCTTCTACCCCGCCTTCGGCGGCATGGTGCCGCTCGTTGTGGAGCAGGCGAGCATCGCGTCGGCGAACTCGTTGATCGGCGTGGCGCGCTGGAGCGCCATCCTCGTGGGCCCGGCCTTCGCCGGCTTCCTGTATGCACCCGCAGGCTCGTCGATCGTGTTCGCGGCGGATGCAGCCTCCTTTTTGCTTTCCGCTGCGTTCGTGTACGCGACGCGCCCCCGTGTCATCGAGCGCTCGGCGCCCGAAGGGACGCTGCGCGGAATCGCCACCGGCGCGCGCTACGTGGCCGGTGTGCCGTGGCTGTGGGTGACGATCTCCCTCTTCGCCGTCGTACTGATGCTGCAGTTCGCTCCGCAACAGGTGCTGCTGCCGAAGCTCGTGCAGGAGCAATGGGATCGTGGGGTCGAGTCGTACGCGCTCTTGACTACGTTGCTCGGCGTCGGGACCGTGGCAGGCACACTGCTCTTCGGACAGCTCCAGCCACGGCGCAGGCGGGGCGTCATCTGCTACGTCGTCTTCGTGTTGAACAGTGTGGCGATCGCCGGCTTCGCCCTATCCCCGTGGTACGAGCTGGCCGGCGCGCTCAGCGTGGTGCGCGGGCTGTGCATCGGGTTCGGCATCGCCGTCTGGGAGACGATGCTGATGGAGCTCGTGCCCGACCACCTGCTCTCACGCGTCGTGAGCCTCGACTACTTCGGGTCGTTCGGGTTGATGCCCGTCGGCCTCGCGTTGTCGGCCCTGGTTGCCGACCTCACCGATCCAGGCGTGCTGCTAGCGGGCGGGGCAGGAGTCTCGGCGCTGCTCATCGCTCTACCCCTGACGCGACCGTGGCTGCGTGCAATCGACTGATGCGCTCGCCGGAGCAGATTCTTCGCGAGGCGCGCACGATTGCGATGGTCGGCGCCTCGCCGAACCCAGAGCGACCTAGCCACGGCGTGATGCGCTACCTGCTCGAGCAGGGCTACCACGTCATCCCGGTACGACCCCGAGACTGCGAGGAAGTGCTGGGCCAGCCGGTCGTGGCCTCGCTTGCCGAGATCGACGAGCCCATCCACCTCGTGGATGTCTTCCGGCACGCCGACGCCGCTCCCCAGCACGCCCGCGAAGCGGTCGCGGCACACGCAAGCGCCTTCTGGCTCCAACTGGGGCTGGTCTCGCACCAGGCGCGAGAGATCGCGACGGCCGGTGGGCTCGACTACGTCGAGAACCTCTGCACCGCCGTAGTGCACGCGCAGCGCGTGCGTTGAGTCGCGCGGGCCTGCGCTACGCTTTGACGACTCGGGGTGTGGCGCAGCCTGGTAGCGCGCTCCGTTCGGGTCGGAGAGGTCCCCAGTTCAAATCTGGGCACCCCGACTTTGTCACGGGGGAACCCCTGGTTCCCCCGTGTGCTTAGTAACGGAGGAACCCCTGGTTCCCCCGTGTGCTTAGTCACGGGGGAACCCCTGGTTCCCCCGTGTGCCCCCTCCTTGCGAGCGTATGTGTGGGCTCTCATGTGGGCGGAGCCGGCCACGCGACTGGCTCTGCAGCGGTTGCCTCTCGCGTGGTTGGCCTCCCGCCGGGCGAAGCCCGGCTCCGGCGGCTTTTCGCTGTGGCTCTAGGGCGTTCCGAGGGGATGATTGGTTCCCATTGCCTGCCTTAGTCACGGGGGAACCCCTGGTTCCCCCGTGTGCCCCCTCCTTGCGCGCGTCTGTGTGGGCTCTGAGGTGAGCGGAGCCGGCGGCTCGCGCGCGGGTTCAGGTGTTGCCTCTCCGTAGGGGCCTCTCGCCGGGCGAAGCCCGGCTTCGGCGGCTCTTCGCATCGGCTCTCGGGTCGTTTATGGGGAACCGATGGTTCCCCTTGCCCCCTCCTTTGGACTCCGCGGGCTGGTTCTGCTTTGTCACAGCCCGGTCTCAGATTCGTGGCGCGCGATCCGATACGTTGCCTGCTACGACAACGAAGAAGGAGGAGACGTGAACAGCGTGGCGCTGACTGGCAACCTCGCGACCGACGTCGAGCTTCGCGAGCTCGACGATGACCGGAAGGTCGCTTCTTTCTTGCTCGCTGTCGACCGGCCGGGGAAGGACAGCGAGGCCGACTTCGTGCGCGTGGCCGCATGGGACAGGCAGGCCGAGGTCTGCGCGGAGTACCTCGCCAAGGGACACCGCGTCGGTGTCGACGGACGGCTGCGCAGCAGCTCGTGGACGGACGACGAAGGCAAGCGTCGCTCGAGTGTCGAGGTGTCCGCTCAGCGTGTGGAGTTTCTGTCGAAGCCGGAGCGAGCGGACACCGCGGAGACGCCGTTCGAGGCGAGCGTCGCATGACCGCACCGGGAGCCTCGTACAATCGCCGCCATGGCGCGGCGGGACGAGGTGATCGCCTTCGCGAACGAGCTCCTCGACCTCGAGTCGTATCCGGACTACGGGCCGATGGGCTTGCAGGTGGCGGGCCGTCAGGAGGTGCGGCGGATCGCGTGCGGCGTGTCGGCGTCACTGGAGCTCTTCCAGCGCGCCGCGCGGGCGGACGCGGACCTCCTGCTCGTCCACCACGGCCTCCTTTGGGAGAACGAGCCGCGCACGGTCGACGACCGCATGCGGGCGCGCCTGAAGGCGCTGTTCGACGCCGAGCTGACGCTGGCGGCCTACCACCTGGCGCTCGATGCGCATCCGGAGTTCGGGAACAATGCGCTGCTGGCGCGAGAGCTCGGTCTGACGGTGGACCGGCCGTTCGCTGAGATCGGCGTGGGGGGACACATCGACGGGGGCATCGACGCCGCGGCGTTCGCCGACCGGGTGGCGGGCCTGCTCGATCGTGAGCCTGTCGTCTTTGCGGAAGGGCCGGAACTGGTCGAGCGGGTGGCGATCGTGAGCGGCGGGGCCGCGAAATACGTGGTCGAGGCGGCGAAGGAGGGCTACGACCTCTACCTGACGGGCGAGCCGGCCGAGCCGAGCCTGCACACGGCGAGGGAGCTCGGCATCCACTTCGTCGCAGCGGGCCACTACGCGACCGAGCGGCTCGGCGTGCAGGCGCTTGCCGAGCGGCTGGCAGGGCAGTTTGACCTGGAGTGGGAGTTCATCGAGCTCCCCAATCCGATCTAGAAAAGACGCGTGGCCAGAAACGACTCGACGGCCTCGACGCAGGCGTCCGGCCGCTCGCCGATCAGAAGATGGCCGCAATCGGCAATCAGACGTAGCTCGGCACCCAGACGACGGACATAGTCGAACGCGTCGGCCACGGGCGCCTGTGTGTCCCGCGCCCCCCAGAGGACGAGGCACGGGCAGTGCACTCCGCCGAGGTCGGCGCGCGGATCCTCGCGGACGAGCGCGGCCGCGGTTGCCGCCACATCCGTGTGGTGCCCCGACCAGGCCAGGAACGCCTCAGCGGCGTCCGGTGCCAGAGCCCGCGCATCCGCCGCGCCCCAGCCGCCGAACACGAGCGTGCGCAGAAGAGGGCTGTAGGCGATGCGGCGACCGTACGGTGCGAGGCGGCGACCCGGACGCACGAGCGTGCTGACGGTCAGGACGACCTGGGCGACGCGGGTTGACGACCGGATGCCCGCGGCGCCGGCGAGCACCACGCCCGACGTGTCTCCTGGGTAACGCAGCGCGTGGCGCAGCGCCACGACGGCGCCGAGCGAGTGGCCGACGAGCGGCGCGGGCAATAGGCCCTCGCCGGCTGCCAGCGCGTACACCGCGTCGGCGAGCGGATTGAGGTTGGGGAGCGCGGGTAGAGGCGACGAGCCTCCGTGGCCCGGCAGGTCGGGCACCAGGACGCGGTGCCGAGCCGCGAGCGCCGGCGCCATGTGCAGCCAGTTCGTCGAGGCGCCGCCCAGCCCATGGACGAGCACGACCGGCGGCCCATCGCCTCCGATCTCGTAGCGCAGACGAACACCGCGCACCTCGGCCCAACGCTCGTCGAAGCCGGGAAGAGGCTTTGCGGCCGTCACTCCCGGACAGTATTCTTAGGGGGCGATGGACGACTTCGGGAGGCGGGCCCTCTGATTCCCGCCAAGGACAAGTGACGGTAATTCGAGCCCGTCCGACGAGCGTCGGCGGGCTTTTTTCGTGCTAAGAGGAGGAATCGATGGCGAACCACCTGACGCCTGAAGAGCTGTCGAAGGAGCTGGGCCTCGACCGCCAGGAAGTGATCCGCGTCTGCCTCGAGGAGGGTGTCCCGATCTACCACGGAAAGATCGACAAGACCCTGTTCGAGGCGCAGCTGCAGGCGATGGGGGGCTCATCGGGCGAGACGCGCGCCGCCTGACCAGGCTCGCCTGACGCCGATCCTGGTTTAGCCGGGAACACCCAGAGCAGGGCGCTGCTGCCCGGGGGCAGTGCGGTGCTACTTCTTCGTCGCCGCGCGCGAGCGCGAGCGCGAGCCGGACGACTTCTTGGCAGTGCCGCGCGGCTTGGTTTCCTGCGCCTGCTGCACGCTGAGTCGCAGCGCGTCCATGAGGTCGACGACCGGCGCCTCCGGCACGGGCTCAGGCCGCTTGATCTCCTGGCCCTCGAGCTTGGCATCGAGCATCGTGCGCAGCTCCCGCCGGTACTGGTTCTCGAACTCCTCTGGCTCGAAGTCGCCGACGAGGCTCGCGATCACCTGCCGTGCGAGCTCCAGCTCGGCGTCCTGCACGTCGGCCTCGGCGACAGCGTCCTCGATCTCGGCCTTCGAACGCACGTCCTCGGCGAAGAAAAGCGTCTCGAGGGCAAGCGTGTCGCCTTGCGCGCGGATCAGGCAGAGATTCTCCTTGCCCCACAGCACGAACTTGCCGATCGCCGCCATCTCGGTCTCCGCCATGGCCCGCAGCAGGAGTACATACGGCCGCCGCTGGGCGGGCGCGTCAGCAGGCGCCAGGTAGTAGGTGCGGTCGAAGTAGACGGGATCGACCTCCTCGAGCCTCACAAAGCGCACGATCTCGATCGATTGCGAGCGCTGCAGCGCGACCGCCTCGAGGTCGGACTCCTCGACCATCACGAACTCGCCCTTCGAAACCTCCCACCCCTTGACGAGCTCGTCCGCCTCGACGTCACGCTCGTGGAACGGGCAGTAGCGCTTCTGCTTGATCGGCGTGCCGCACTCGCGATGCAGGGTTCGGAAGGCGATATCCGAGCGCTGCGTGGCCAGCGCGAGGCCTATGGGGATGTTGACGAGGCCGAAGCTGAGCGAGCCGTTCCAGATCGTGCGCATGGGTGCCCACAATTCTAGTTGGAACAGCGCGATCCTCCACCTGGACGAGCGTTCGCCGCGCACGTGCACCCCCGTAAGCTGCGCCCATGGCGCTCGACGCCTCATCCCCTAGAGCGGTCGACGACCTTGCGCCAAGCGTCGAGCGCACGATCGGCAGGCTCTGGCGCGATGCGGTTACGGAGGACCGGCCTCAGCCCCCATACATGGTGGAGACGGAGGCAGGCTGGCATGCAGTGCCGTGGCGGGAGGCCGCCGCGGCCGTAGAGGAGCTCGCTGCCGGGCTGCTGAAACTCGGGGTCCGCAAGGGCGACTGCTTCGCAATCGTGGCGCGCACCACGCTCGAATGGGCGCTCTTCGACTTCGCGCTCGCCCTCGTCGGCGCTGTCGCCGCCCCCGTCTATCCGTCGAGCTCGGCGGACGACACCCGCTACGTCGTGGAACACTCGGAAGCGCTGGGCATCCTGGCAGAGGACGACGCTCAGCTCGAAAAGGCGTCCGGCGTGGCGCTCGAGCACCGGCTGACCTTCTCCGACCTCGATGCTCTGCGTGCGCAAGGCCGCGAATTCGTGCGCCGGCACCCCGGTGCCCTCGCCGCCGCGGAAGCGGCCGTCGGCGAGGACGACCTCTTCACCTACATCTACACATCCGGCACGACCGGGCGCCCCAAGGCCTGCATCATCAGCCACCGCAACTACTACGAGCTGTGCGTCATCGTCGGTCGGGTCGAGGGCCTCCTGGTCGGGAACGATCTCGCGCTCCTGTACCTGCCGCTGGCGCACAACTTCGGCCGTCTCATCCATCTGCTCGGGCCACACCTCGGCTTCACGATCGCCTTCTGCCCCGATCCGCTTCGCCTCGGGGAGGCAATGCCCGCGGTCCGGCCGACCGTGCTTCCGAGCGTTCCGCGGGTCTACGAGAAGGTGCACGCCGCGGTCATGACGAGGTTCGACGAGGCGAGCGGTGCGCGACGCCGCCTGATCGACTGGGCCCTCGACGTGGGGAGGCAGGTAAGCGCAAAGCGCCGTGAAGGCCGGGAGCTGCCGGCAGCGCTCGCTGTCCGGCATCGACTGGCCGATCGCCTCGTGTACCGCAAGATCAAGGCGCGCATGGGCGGGCGCCTGCGCCTGGCGATCTCGGGCGGCGCACCGCTCACGACGGAGATCGCCGAGTTCTTCCACGCCCTCGACATCCACATTCTGGAGGGCTACGGCCAGTCGGAATGCACGAGCGCCTGCACCGTCAACCGCCCGGACCGCTTCCGCTTCGGCACGGTCGGGCCCGCGCTGCCCGGCATCGAGCTGCGCACGGCGGACGACGGAGAGCTCGAGATCTCGAGCCCGACCGTCTGTGCCGGCTATCTGAAGGACGACGAGGCAACGAGCGCGCTGTTCACCGAGGACGGCTGGCTGCGTACGGGCGATATCGCCGTCATCGACGATGACGGCTTCGTGTCCGTCACGGACCGCAAGAAGGACATCATCGTCACGGCCGGCGGGAAGAAGGTGGCTCCCCAGAACCTCGAGAACGAGCTCACAGCGTCCAGATATGTCTCCCAGGCGCTCGTGATCGGCGACCGGCGCCCATACGTCGCGGCCCTGATCACGCTCGACGGGCGCGAGGTGCGGAAGTGGGCCGCGGAGCGCGGCATCGCTGAGGGCGACGTGCCCGGGGGAAACAAGGTCCGCGAGCTCATCCAGGCGGTCGTAGACGCGGTGAACGAGGGGCGCTCGAGCTTCGAGCAGATCAAGCGTTTCGCCATCCTCGCGCGGGACTTCACCCCCGAACGCGACGAAGTGACGCCGACGCTCAAGCTGCGCCGCCACGTCTGCGAGCAGCACTTCGCGGACGACATCGATCGGCTCTACGCGGGGTCGTAGTGGGAGTGCGCGGCCGGGTCTGGGCGGCGCTCTACGACCGGATGAGCGCGCCGGCGGAGCGCGCAGGTCTCGCCGATCTGCGGGACGCGCTGCTCCGTGACGCCCGGGGCAGCGTGCTCGAGATCGGCGCCGGCACGGGGCTCAACCTCGAGCACTACCGACCTGATGCCGACATCGTGCTGACGGAGCCGGCGGAGCCCATGGCCCGCCGCCTGGAGCGGCGCGTAGCAGCGATCGGCCGCGGCGGCTCCGTCATCCGGGCGCCCGCCGAAGCGCTCCCCTTTCCGGATGCAATGTTCGACACGGTCGTCAGCACGCTCGCCCTCTGCAGCGTGGACGACGCTCGGAGGGCGCTCGAGGAACTGCACCGCGTGCTGCGGCCAGGCGGACAGCTGCTCTTCCTCGAGCACGTCCGGTCGGACGATCCGCGCTTGGCACGCCGGCAGGATCGGCTGGCCCGTCCGTGGCGCGTCGTTGCCGACGGCTGCCGCTGCAATCAGCCGACCCTGTCGCTCATCCAGGCGGCGGGGTTCACGCTCGAGTACGTAGAGCGAGGCGACCTGCCACGAGCGCTGCCGCTCGTTCGGCCACTCGTGCATGGTCGCGCGGTCGCGCGGTCGCGCGCTGAGCCACGCTGACCCTGCACCCATACCATTCTTCGCGTGCCGAAGAAGCGACGCGTCCCGGTCACTCGTTCTCCACCCGCCGGGTCGAGGCACGAGAAGCGCCCGTCATTTCCGCCGTGGTTCGTCGCGCTCCTCGGCGCGGGCATCTTCGCGGCGTTCGTGCTCGGCGGGATCCTGATCGCGCGAGGCGACGGAGACAGAGTTGCAGGCGGCGGACTATCCGATCTGCTCGCGGATGATCCCGGCCCAGTGCACGTGCATGGGCTCGGGCGCAATCCGGCCGACGGGGCGCTGTTCATCGCGACGCATACCGGGCTGTACCGAGTCGCCAACGGTGAGCGGAAAGCTGAGCGGGTGGGGGAAGGCAGGCAGGACACCATGGGCTTCACGATCGTCGGTCCTGACCATTTCCTCGGTTCGGGCCACCCCGACAACACCTCGCAGCCGCCGCTCCTGGGCTTGATCGAATCGGGGGACGCTGGTCATACATGGGAATCGATCTCGCTCCTCGGGGAAGCCGATTTCCATGTGCTCCGCCTTGCTGAAGATCGCGTATACGGGTTTGACTCGTCGAACGGTCGCCTGCTCGTCAGCGAGGACACCGGCCGGACCTGGAGCGAGCGAACAGCGCCGACGTCTCTGCTGGACATCGCGGTGAATCCTTCCAACCCACGCGATCTGGTCGCCTCCAGTCAGGAAGGGCTGTTCGGTTCCGCCGACGGTGGCCGCGCCTGGAAGCTTTTGAACCCGACGCCGGGGCTCCTGGCGTGGCCGCGTGCGGATCGGCTCTACCTGCTCGACGCCGCGGGCGATCTGCACGTAAGCGAGCTGGAGGGCCGCACGTGGCGGCCAGGCGGCTCGATCGGCGGGGAACCGGCCGCATTCACAGCGAATACACCTCGCGAGCTCTACGCCGCACTTCATGACGGCACGATCAAGCGGTCCGTGAACGGCGGTCAGTCCTGGACGGTCCGCTCGGCTCCCTAGCCGTTACACCTGGACGCAGCAAACGAGAGGTGGGAGGCGGGGCCGGTGACGCTCAGGTCACCGTCGGATCACGAGCCGACCGACGGTGGGCCGCCGTCAGAACCGACGGGCCCCGACCCAGGTGGAGTCGTACCAGCCGCTGAGGCTGGAGATCTTCACGACGTCCCCGGTGTGCGGCGAATGGATGAACTGGCCGCCGCCGATGTAGATGCCGTTGTGGCCGAGTCCGTTGAAGAAGACGACGTCGCCCGGCTCGAGCTGGCTGCGGGAGACCGGCGAGCCGTAGGCGTACTGCGCTGCAGCGTTGTGTGGCAGCGACACGCCAACTTGCGCATAGACGTACATCACGAAGCCCGAGCAGTCGAAGCCCGCCGGCGTTGACCCGCCGTAGACGTACGCAATCCCCAGGTACTGCATTGCGATCCCGACCACTCCGCCGTAGCGCGAGGGCGGAGCCGGTGCGATGAGCTCGGAACCGCCGTCGGTCACCGCGCCGAGGGGGTCGGTGACCAGCTCAGGCTCCGATTGCGCCTGCAACAGCCTGGCGCGCGCCTGGCGCTCGAGCTCTGCCTGCCGTTCGCGTTCCACCGCCTGGATGCGCTCGATCTCGCCGCGGATTGAGGAGAGCAACCGCTGCCGCTCGCCGAGCTGGCTCTCGATGGACGCCTTGTGCGCGGCCTTCTCTGCCACGAGTCGCGTCTGCGCGGCGCGGGCGTGCTTCAGCCGCAGCTTCCGCGACTGCACAGTCGCCCTGTATCGCTGCACGCCCTGGAGCACGCTTGCATCCTGGTTCGACACACGGCTCGCCGTCTCGATGCCGTCGAGCAGCTCGCCGAGCGACTGCGCTCCCAGCACGACGTCGAGGGCCGAACCGCCGCCTCCGCTCGTGTACAACGCGGTGAGCCGTCGGGAGAGCAGCTTCTCGGCGCGCTTGAGATTCGCCCGCGCGATGACCAGCTCCCGCTCGGTCTCGCGCAAGTCAGCCTGGATCGCGCCCAGGCGCTCATTGGCCAGGTTGTAGGCCTCGATGGCGTGTGAAAGCGTCGAGTCGAGCGACTGGATCTGCCCGAGGACACGCTGGGCCTCAGCTCGTTTCGAGACCAGCGAGGCAGGGTCGGCCGAGGCCGCAGGAGCTACGACCAGGATGGCGACGAGCGCGGCGACGGCAAGTCCCACGCGACAGCTCACCCGGTGCGTGAGCCGATGTCGCGCCACCGTGCCCGGCAGCGCTGGCAGGGGCGACACCGTCACAAGCTGGGCACCCTAGCAATGCATACGGATGACTGCAACCGGCTAGAGGAAGCCGAAAAGGCTTCTACAACTGCTTTCCCACCGACCGCACAAACCGCGATTCGATCGGGGCTCTGCTAGCGTCCCGACCCTCGTGGAGGGGCCAGCACGGATCCTCCGCGCGCTGGTCGGTTTCGCCTGCACCACGCTGCTGCTCGTGGTGGCCCTCCCGGCGGCCGGCGGCGCGTGGCAGCACGATGCAGGCGGGACTGCGCGAACGACGCAGCCGGCGGCGCCATTCGCGCTCGAGCGCAGGCTCGCCCGCGTGCAGACGACGCTCGACGGCTTGCTCGCCCGCGAGCAGGCGCTGGCTCGCGAGCGAAGCAATCTGACCCTCCAGCTGGCCGCCGTCAGGCGAGCGCAGGTCGTCGCACAGCGGCGGCTCGCCTCGCGCCTGACCGCGCTTTACAAGCAGGGAGACGCTGGGCCACTCGGCGCGCTCGTCGACGCAGGCTCGCTCGACGACGCCCTCGCTCGTCTCGACCGACTGGAGCGCGCCGCCAGGCAGGACGCAGCCGTGCTGGAGCGCGCGCGGGCCTTGAGGCGAGAGCTGGAGTCCCTCGTCCGGGCTATCACCGCGCGCCACATCCAGGCTGCGCGGCTGCGTGCCTCGACCGGGACAGCGGCGGCCGTCCTGGCCCAGATGCGCGCCGCGCAAGCCTCCATGGCGCCGCAACGTGTCTCCGTACCCGTCGAGCCCGCCGTGTCTATCTCGAACACCTCTGCTCCTGCCGCGCAGCTGACCGTGCCGCCTGCGGACGGCGCTCGCACGCTGACGGTGGTGGCGACTGCCTATGCGCTCCGGGGCATGACCGCCGTCGGAAGCCCGGTCGGCCATGGAGTCGTGGCAGTGGATCCGGCAGTCATCCCGCTCGGCTCACGCCTCACCGTTCCCGGCTACGGCAGCGCGGTGGCCGCTGATACGGGGCCGGCCGTGCGCGGCGCGCGCATCGATGTGTGGTTCCCCTCCGTTCGACAAGCGCACGCTTGGGGTAAACGTACGGTTACCGTCACCGTCCACGGAGGCTGAGTGGTGCAGCACGCGGCGCAGCGGGAGAGTCAGCCGAAGCGAGCATGAACGACGCCCAGCTCCGAGAGAAGCCACGGGTTCTGATCGTCGACGACCACGACCTGTTCCGTACGGGGCTTCGCAACCTGCTGGAAGAGCAGGGGGTCGACGTGGTCGGGGAGGCGGCCAACGGGTCAGAGGCGCTCGCTCGCATACGCGAGGGTGCGCCCGAGATCGTTCTCATGGACATCAACATGCCGGGCATGACGGGCGTCGAGGCGACACGCGAGATCGCCCGCATCTCTCCGCTCACCCGTGTCGTCGTGCTGACGATCTCGGACTCGGACGGCGACGTGATCGACGCGGTACTGGCCGGCGCGTGCGGGTACCTGCTCAAGGACTCGACGATCGACGAGCTCTTGCGCGGAATCGGGGCTGCTGCCGTGGGCGAGGCGCTCATCTCGCCGCCGATCGCCTCCAAGGTGTTGCAGCGCCTCCGGGCCACGAGCACGCGTGACGCAATGAGCACCGTCAGGACCGAGCTGTCGGACCGCGAGCTGGAGGTGCTCAAGCTGATTGCCGCCGGCAAGGACAACGCGGAGATCGCCGCCGTGCTCCACATCAGCCCCAAGACGGTCAAGAACCACATCTCGAACATCCTCATGAAGCTCCAGATCGACAACCGCATCCAGGCGGCTGTCTACGCGGTCAAGAGCGGCCTCATCTAAGAGGGTTTCTAGGCGGTCGTGCAAGGACTTGCCGGCGCAGCCGCGGCGAGCCGCTCGCGGAGCGTTCCCAGGGCGCGTCGCAGGTGTGCCAGGTCGCCGTCTGCGCGCGAGCGTCGCCGCGCGAGAGTCGCCAGCTCCAAGACCCGGTGCTCGTCGGGTCCGTCCTCGAGCACGCCGGCCAGCTGGGTGATCTGCCGCTCGATCCGCAGCCGCTCGGCCTCGATCTCGAGAGCGCGCGCATAGCCCTCGGTCAGCATGTGCTCGATGCGGGCACGGCTACGCGGCGTGGTCTCCAGCGGCGCCTCGAGCAGGGCGTGGACACGGTCGATGAGTGCTGCGGTCTCGTCGGTCATCGCCTCTGCCGATTATGGAGCCCGGCGGTTCGCGAGAACATAGGCCGATCGGCCCATCTTTGGCGGTCGCACGGCCTATGAGCGCCGGTGCCGGGCGGCCGACTTGCCAGCGTCCGCCGCGGACCGAAGAATGGCGCAATGCGCTTTCGGCTCGCCGCCACGCTCCTGGCCGTCTGTGCCGTCCTCGCCGCCGCGCCGGCAGCAGGCGCGAGGCCGGCCGGCCTCGCCCAGCAACTCACGCGAGCGCTCGCCCTGCCACAGGCCGGGCTCGCCGCTGCGGTGGCCGTCGACCTTGAAACCGGCGAGACGCTCTTCCGCCGCCAGGACCGCCTGGCCCTCGTGCCCGCCTCGAACGAGAAGCTCGCCGTCGCCTACAGCGCCCTGGTCGCCCTGGGGACCGCCTTCCGCCTCGAGACGACGGTGTACGGCGCAGGCGAGTTGATCGACGGCGTGTGGCAGGGCGACCTGGTGCTGAAGGGCTACGGCGATCCGACGCTGACGAGCGGCGACCTGCGCCGCCTGGCCGCACAGCTCAGAGCGGGCGGCCTGAGGCGCGTGACCGGCGCCGTCGTCGGCGACGAGAGCTACTTCGACAGAGACCGCGCCGGGCCAGGCTGGAAGCGCCATTACTTCATCAATGAGTCGCCGCCACTCTCTGCTCTGACAGTCGATCGCGTCCGCTACCGGGGCCGCGTGACGTACGAGCCGGCGCTCACGGCGGCGCTCCTGTTCCGAGAGGCTCTCCGGGCTGAGCGCATCGACGTGCGCGGGCGAGCGGTCGTGGGGCGCGCGGAGGAAGCCGCGTTCCCGCTCGCCACCGTCGTCTCCCCACCGCTCGGTCAGATAGTCCGCGAGATGAATCGCGAGAGCGACAACTTCATCGCGGAGCTGCTGCTGAAGCAGCTGGGCGTGCTCAACCAACACCGGGGCACGAGCGCGCGTGGCGCCGCGGTGGTGCGCGCGACCCTCGCCGGCGCCGGCGTTCCGCTCGCCAA
>DAITAO010000084.1:0-14055 GCA_036824245.1 Gaiellaceae bacterium
CGAGCCCGGAGGCCGGCTCCGCCGGCCGGGAGGGCTCGCCGGCCAGGGACGCGAGATGACAAGCGTGCGCATCTTCTTTGTGGGCGGGCTGACCAGCTACCGAGCGCTGTTCGGCTTCCTGTCGCCGGCCATCTTCATCCCCACGCTGGTCGTGACGCCCATCTTCCAGATCCTGCTGTTCGCCTACATCGGGCGCAGCGCGGGCCTCGAGTCGGACGAGTTCTACGTCGTCGGCAACGCGCTGCAGTACGCGACCATCCCCTGCATCTTCGCAATGGGCCAGCTCATCGCCGGCGAGCGGTTCCAACGCACGCTCGGCTCGATCCTGGTGACCCCGGCGCGACGCCTCCCCCTCTTCCTCGGCCGCGCGCTGCCCGTGGTGCTGAACGGCGCGCTCGTCTCCGCTTTCGCGTTCACGATCGGCGGGCTCATCCTCGACGTGGACGTGCCCGCCTCGGCCGTCCCGGCGCTCGCGGTCGTCGTTGTCGCGACGGCGTTCTCGTGCACGGGCCTCGGTCTGATCAACGCCGGAATCGGATTGCGAATCCGGGAGATCGCCGTGCTCGGCAACGTCATGTTCGGCCTCCTCCTCGTCTTCAGCGGCGCCAACGTGCCGCTGGACGAGATGCCGGCCTGGATGCAGGCGGTCTCCGAAGGGGTGCCCCTGACGCACGGCATCCAGGCCGCGCGCGAACTGGCCGACGGGGCGGCGCTCGGCGACGTCGGTCACCTGGTCGCCCAGGAGGCGCTGGTCGGGCTGGCGTACGGCGTTGCGGGCTTCGGTCTGCTCAGCTTCATGGAACGCCAGAGCCGCGTGCACGCATCGCTCGAGGTGGCATGAGACGCCTCATATGGGTACTTGCGGCCTCGTTCCGCTTCCACCTGAAGGCGACGCTCAAGTCGACCTCCACCGTGCTCTACCTGCTCCTCGTGCCCGTCGTCTACGCAACGATCGCGTTCTTCATGTACCGGGCTGGCGCGGCGGAGGAGGCGGTCCTCTGGATCGCACTCGCCGCGGGCCTCATGGGCCTCTGGTCGACGACTCTGGCCGGTTCCGGCATGGCGCTCCAGCGCGAGCGCTGGTCGGGCACCCTGGAACTGCTCTTCTCGACACCGCCCCCGTTCGCAGTCGTCCTGCTCGGCGTGGCTCTCTCGACCTCGGCAGCCGGCCTCTATTCGCTCGTCGCCACGCTCGTGTGGGGCGTCCTGTTCTTCGACGTTCCCCTGGAGCTCGCCCATCCGGTGCTCTTCGCGGTCTCGGTTCCGACGACGGTGCTGGTGCTGGGGCTGTTCGGGCTCGTGCTGGCCGCGACGTTCATCCTCTACCGCCAGGCGTTCGCGCTCGTGAATCTCTTCGAGTACCCGGTATGGCTGATCACCGGACTGCTCGTACCACTCTCGCTGCTGCCGGGTTGGGTGGAGCCGATCTCGTGGCTGATCGGGCCCACGTGGGGGATCCAGGCGGTGCATCAGTCCGCCACAGGCGGAAACCCGCTGCCGGAGCTCGGCGCCGCCCTCGCCCTCGGCGTCGCGTACGTGGGGCTGGGGATGCTCTGCCTCCGCTACTTCGAGCGGCTCGCGCGCGAGCGAGCGACCCTGGCGCTCACGTGAGCACCTGGCTGCGCATCTTCTTCTACGGAGGGTTGCTGTCGTACCGGGCGCTCTTCGCCTGGATCGACCCACGCGTCTACATCCCCTCGATGCTCGCCTTCCCGCTCTTCCAGCTGCTCTTCTTCGCGTACGTCGGGCGCGCCGCCGACTTCGAGTCGGACACGTTCTTCGTGATCGGCAACGGGATCATGGCCGCGAACGCGGGCGCGCTCTTCGGCACCTCGTTCACGATCGGCGGGGAGCGCTGGACTCAGACCCTTTCCTCCGTGATGGCGACGCCCGCGAACCGCTTCGCGCTGTTCGTCGGCCGCGCTCTGCCCAACATCGCCAACGGCATCTTCGTGTCCGCGTTCTGCTTCGTGCTGGGCAGGCTGTTGCTCGATTTCGAGCTCAGCGCCTCTCAGGTGCCCGCCCTGGTGGTCGTCGTTGCCGTGTCGACGCTCTCCTGCGCGTGCCTGGGGCTCGTGGTCGGCTCGATCGGGCTGCGCGCCCGCGATGCAGTGCTGTACGCCAACCTCGCGTACTTCGCGATGCTCGTCTTCTGCGGCGTCAACGTGCCGCTCGACGAGCTACCGGATTGGATGGCGTCGATAGGGCGACTGCTCCCCGTCACGCATGGCATCGAGGCGGGACGCGAGATCGCCGGCGGCGGGACGCTTTCGGACGTCGCCGACCTGCTCGCCGTCGAGGGGTTGATCGGGGCGGCCTACGCGGCGCTCGCCTACGGGCTCTTCCGCCTCTTCGAGGCGGAGGGGCGGCGGCGCGCGTCGTTCGAGACGTACTAGGAAGCCTCCTCTATGCCGACGTAGTTCTCGGCCAGCGACGTGGCCGCCGCCCGGGAGCTCGCCACATAATGGAGCTGGGAGAGCTGCAGCTTGAGATCGAAGGGGTCGCCGCCCGGCAGCCGGTGCAGCATCGAGGTCATCCAGTACGAGAAGTGCTCGGCCCGCCACACCCGTCGCAGGCAGCTGGTCGAGTAAGCCGTGAGCTGCGACTCGTCGCCCGTTCTGTACCAGCGCACGAGCGCCTTGGCCAGCACCCGGACGTCGGCAACCGCCAGGTTCAGCCCCTTGGCGCCGGTGGGCGGGACGATGTGGGCGGCGTCGCCTGCCAGAAACAGGCGGCCGTATTGCATCGGCTCCACCACGAAGCTGCGCATCCCAGCGATTCCCTTCTCGAGAATCGGGCCTTCGCGAAGCTCCCACCCCGGGAGCCCGAGCCGCGCCTGGAGCTCCTCCCAGATGCGCTCGTCCGGCCAGGCGTCGAGATCCTCGTCAGGTAGGCACTGGAGGTAGAGCCTGGTCAACTCCGGCGACCGCATGCTGTGCAGCGCGAAGCCCCGCGCGCTGTGTGCGTAGATCAGCTCCTCGCTGGAGGGAGCGACCGACGCGAGTATCCCGAGCCAGGCGAAGGGGTAGTCGCGCGAGAAGACCTCCAGGACCCCGGGCGGAATGCTGTCCCGGCTGATCCCGTGGAAGCCGTCGCAGCCCGCCACGACGTCACATTCGAGCTCCCGTCGCCTTCCCTCGTGCTGGAAGCGGATCACGGGCCGGTCGGAGCGCAGGCCCTCGAGGGTCACGTCGCCGACTTCGAAAAGCAGCGGCAGGCCCGCCACGAGGCGCGCGCGGATCAGGTCCTTGACGACCTCCTGCTGCCCGTAGACCGTGATCGCCTTGCCGGTCAGCTCGCTGAGCGGAACCCGGTGCCCGTGACCGTCGAAACGGAGCTCGATGCCGTGGTGGACCAGCCCTTCGCGTCGCATGCGCTCCCCCACGCCGATCTGCTCGAGCAGATCGGCCGTTCCCTGCTCGAGCACACCTGCGCGGATGCGCTGCTCGACGTACTCGCGGTTGCGGTCCTCGAGGACGACGGATTCGACGCCCTCCAGGTGCAGCAGGTGGCCGAGCACGAGCCCGGCCGGTCCCGCGCCCACGATTCCGACCTGCGTGCGCACCTGCTCACTCGGGCGCAAGCTCGTCGCTCTCCAGCACCTGCTGGGCGATCGCGAACGCTGCGTTCGCAGCCGGGACGCCGCAGTAGACCGCGCAGTGGAGCAGAACTTCCTTGATCTCGTCGGCCGTCAGGCCGTTCCGCCGCGCCGCGCGCACGTGCATGGCCAGCTCGTCCATGCGGTTCAGGGCCACCAGAGCCACCAGCGTCATACAGCTGCGCGTACGGCGATCGAGGCCCGGCCTCGCCCAGATCTCGCCCCATGCGTAGCGCGTGATGAGATCCTGGAAGTCGGCGGTGAACTCGCTCGTGCGGGCGGCGGCCGCATCGACGTGGTCCTTGCCGAGCACCTCTCGCCGGATCTCCATGCCGCGCTCGTAGGTGGGATCGCTCATGCCGCCTCCTCTCCGCGGTCGGCGCCCAGGTGGCCGAGCAGGGCGCGAGTCACGGCGTCCGGCTGCTCCACGTTCGCGAGGTGGGCGGCGTCGCGAACCTTCGTGAGGCGCACGTCGGGGAGCCCGTCCGTGAGCACCCGGAGATCGTCTGGCGTCACCGCCGGGTCGTCGGCGCCTGCCAGGACCAGCGTGGGCGCCGCGACGGCATCCAGGTCGTCGCGCAAGTCGAGGTCGCGGACAACCTCGCAGCAGCGCGCGTAACCCTCGGCGGGAATCGACAGAAGCATGGCTCGATAGTGCTCCACGGTCGCGGGCTGCGTGGCCCGGAAGCGCGGCGTGAGCCAGCGCTCGAGCACGCCGTCGGCGACCGCTGCCAAGCCCTCGCGCCTCACGAGCTCCGCACGCGCCGACCACTGGTCAGCGGGCGGGTAGCGGGCGGCGGTGCAGCAGAGGACGAGACGCTCGACCCGTTCGGCTGCGCGGCTCGCCAGCCACATCCCCACCGAGCCGCCGAGCGACAGTCCGCAGAACGACACGCGCTGAAGACCCAGGTCGTCGAGCAGCCGGACGAGACTGCTGCCGAGTTCGTCGATCGTGACCGGCCCGTCCGGAACGGGCGAGCTTCCATGGCCCGTGTGGTCGAAGCGCAGCACGAGAAAGTGTTGCGTCAGCGCCGGGAGCTGGGGCTCCCACATGGCGAGCGTCGTCCCGAGCGAGCCGGAGAGAACAAGCGGCGGAGCCGCGGGATCGCCGTCGAGCCAGTGTCCGAGCTTCATCCGAGCTCGCCGCGATAGAGGTCGAGGGCCCGGTCGACGAAGAGCGACGCTGACCCGAGGTATCCCGTCGGGTCGAGCGCCGCCTCGACGTCGTCGGGCGCGAGGTGCTCGGCGAGCACCTCGCGTACGGGCCGGCCCGCACCGAGGGCCTCGTACGCGTTTTCACGGCCGACCTGGTCGGCGAGCAGGATCGCGGCGCGTTCGGAGAGCGTGGACTCGGCGAGATTGCGGCGCATGCGCTTCTCATCGACCTCGAGCGCCTCTAGCGTGGCACGCGTCGACGCCGCGGCGCCGCCGGTGAAGGCGAGCGCTCCGGACAACGCCTCCCACTCGGCATGCCAGGCGCCGGCGGCCCGCTCGTGTTCTTGCACGAGCGAGGCGGCGAGCACGCCGGCGTGGCCGTGCACGAGCCGCGCGCAGGCGATCGCCAGGACGGCCGAGGCCGGATTGCGCTTGTGCGGCATCGTTGAGGAAGCGCCGTCCGGAGACGTCGTCACTTCGGCGACCTCCGTCTGGGCGAGCAGCGCCACGTCCAGGCAGACCTTTGCGCACACTCCGGCGGCCGTCCCGAGCGCAGCACCCAGCTCGGCGATTCGACCACGCGCGGTATGCCAGGGAAGCACTGGTTCGGCGAGGTCGAGCTCCTCTGCGAAAAGCCGCAGCACCTCCGCGCCTTGCTCGCCGAAGGCCGACAGCGTTCCCGCAGCGCCGCCGAGCTGGACGGCGAGCCGCTCCTGACGGATCGTAGTGAGACCGCGGCGGGCGTCGACGACGCCTACGAGCCAGCCGGCCGCCTTGAGCCCGAAGGTCGTGGGCACCGCCTGCTGGAGCAGGGTGCGCCCGGCCATCAGCGTGCCGCGATGCGTGTTCGCCAGCCCCGCACACGCCCGCGCGACGGCGTCGAGCTCGGGAACGATCAGGTCGAGTGAGCGACGCGCGACGAGCATCGCCGCCGTGTCGAGTACGTCCTGGCTCGTTGCTCCACGGTGGACGTACCCGGCCGCCTCGCCGCCGACCGCTTCGCGCAGCGCGCGCACGAGCGGCTCGGCGGGATTGCCGGCCGCTCGGCCGGCGACCGCGATCTCTCCGGGGTCGTAGCGGCCCGCTGCGCAGGCCGCGCGGATTGCCTCGCCTGCAGCGGCGGGGATCACGCCGGCGCGGGCCTCGGCGCGCGCCAGGGCACCCTCCGCCTCCAGTATCGCCTCCAGCCACGCTTCGCCCGAGACCGCCTCACGCACCGGATCGGGCACGAAGAGCGGGTCGAACAGGTCAGAAGGCAAGGAAGACCGTCTCCCGCTCCCCCTGCAGGTTGACGTCGAAGCGCAACTCGCTGTCCTTCGCCGCCGCGACGAGCGTCGACCGGTCGCGCTCGGTGAGCGACGAGAGCCAGGGGTCGCGCGCGTTGGCCTCCTGCTCGTCCGGGAAGTAGATGCGCGTCACGACCTGCTTGAGCAGGCCCCTGGCGAAGACCATGACGTTGAGATGAGGAGCCGCCTCGGCGCCCCGCGGTTTGACCACGACGAGCTCGAAGCGGCCTTCCTCGTCGGTCCCGCAACGGCCGAACCCGGCGTCGGGGTGCCAGACCTCTACGAGCCCATCGTTAACCGGCCCGGCGCCGTCGAACAGTCGACCGGACAGACGAATGGCTGCCGGTGCCCCGGAATCGATCAGCTCGTTGGCAGGCCCGTCACAGAGGCCGAACGAGAAGAATGGCCCGACGGTCTGCGAGGGCGTGCGCGGCAGCACCGTCATTCCTCCAGCGGCGTGGCGCCGGGCCCGCGCAGAACGATGTCGAAGCTGTACGCGAGCGCCCATTCGGGTTGTGTGTGCTCCAGATCGAACGCGGCGATCAGCCTCTCTCGCGCCCGGGGGTCACGCACGGACTGGAAGATCGGGTCGTAGTCGAACAACGGATCGCCCGGGAAGTACATCTGCGTGACCAGCCTGCTCGTGAACGCCCGGCCGAACAGGGAGAAATGGATGTGCGCGGGCCGCCACGCATTGGGATGGTTGCGCCACGGGTACGCGCCCGGCTTGACCGTCACGAATCGATACCCGCCCTCGTCATCGGTCAGGCAGCGCCCTGCACCCGTGAAGTTGGGGTCGAGCGGCGCCGGATGCTGGTCGACCGCGTGGACATAGCGGCCGGCGGCGTTCGCCTGCCAGACCTCGATCAGTGCCCCGCGCACGGGGCGGCCGTCGCTCTCGAGCACGCGGCCTTTGACGATGATGCGCTCGCCGAGGGGCTCACCGCCATGCTGTTGCGTCAGGTCGTGGTCGAGTGGGCCGACCGTGTCGTCGCCGAAGACCGGGGCCTGCAATTCGCCGAGCCGCGCGGGCGCCGGCACCAGCGGGCGCGTGGGCGCGCGCTGGGTGGTCGCCCGGTAATCGGGATAGAGGTAAGGAGGATCGGGATCGAGCTCAACCTGCCGCTGCACGCTGCGCTCCCCCCTTCCCGGCAGGGCTGGCTGCTTCGAGCGCGCGGAGTGCTGCCAGCTCCTCCGCGGAAGGCGGCTCTGACTCGTGGAGGTTCGGCGACACACGCAGCTCCCAGCCGGTCGCCCCACGGGCTTCGTCCGCGCTTACGCCGGGATGGACGTGCGTCAGCACCAGCTCGCGGCTCTCCGGATCCGGCTCCAGAATGCCCAGGTCGCTGACGACCACGGCGACGCGATCGCCGGGGCTGGACCGGAAGTCGAGCCGCTCGACGAACGCGCGCGGCGTCTGCCGCAGGAGGACGAAGACGCGCCGGCACGAGCGCGCGATCTCGGGTGCGCCCCCGCCGCCGGGCAACCGCACCCTAGGGCTGGCGTAGTCGCCGATCACGGTGCTGTTCAGATTGCCGAAGCGGTCGATCTGCGCCGCGCTCAGGAAGCCAACGTCAACACGCTCGCCCTGCAGCCAGTACGCAAAGATCTCCGGCACCGAGACGACCGCGTCCGCAGTCTCGGCCAGCTCGCCGTCTCCGATCGACAGCGGTGGCTGGGTCGGCTTGGCGCCAATCGTGCCACTCTCGTAGATGAGCACGCAGCGCGGGGCGTGCGTCGCGCGCGCCAGGTTGCACGCGAGGCTGGGCAGGCCGATCCCGACGAAGCAGACGGTCCCGTCGATCAGTCGGCGTGACGCCTCGACCGCCATCATCTCTTCAGGACTAAATCTCGCGTGCCCCTCGCCGGCGGCGGCTCCTGCCGGGCTGAGCCCGGCTCCATCGCCGCCCGAGGAGCACGCGAGCGCCCGGAATCCGGGAGTGAATCTCATGCCGGCACCTGCTCGGCGCGCAGGCTGCGGTGGTACTCCTCGACGTCGGCGGTGCCGCGCACGTGGCGGTCCATCCATGCGCGGAAGCGGTCGCGGTCGCGGCTGATCCCGTCCCAGCGCACGTAGAAGTCGTTGTCGCGCTCGTAGTAGCCGTGCGCGTACGACGGGTGCGCGCCGCCGGAGGCGGGGGCGACGGCGTCCACGACCCAGGTCGGCAGCGCCACCGCACCGGGGCGAGGCTCGAGCTCGTCGACGATCTCCTCGACCGTCACGATCGTGCGCGCGGAGGCGAGCACGACTTCCTTCTGGATCCCCGGTATGCCCCAGAGCTGCACGTTGCCCTGCCGATCAGCCTGCTGGGCGTGGACGATGCCGACGTCGGGCCGGTGCGCGCGGACCGCGGCCAGCTCCTCGCCGGTGAAGGGACAGCTGACGGAGGCGATGCCGGCCGTACGGTCGACCAGGTCCGTGCCCGCGTAGCCGCGCAGGACACCGAACGGCAGGTTGGCGGCACCGGCGGCGTAGGCGACTGCCATGCCGGCGTGCGAATGCTCCTCGAGCTCGAGCGGCGCCGGCCAGGCATTCTCGACAGCGTCGCGGAGCCGGTGCAGGGAGCCGACGCCGGGGTTGCCCCCCCACGAGAAGACGAGCTTCCGCGCACAGCCCATGCCGATCAGCTGGTCGTAGACGACATCGGGCGTCATCCGCACAAGCGTGAGATCTCGGCGCCCCTGCCGGATCAGCTCATGGCCGGCGGCGTGCGGAATCAGGTGGGTGAAGCCCTCGACCGCAACCGTGTCGCCGTCGTGGACGAGCTCCGCGGCCGCGTCCGCGAGGGTGACGATCTCGGCCACGTCAGAACGGGAACGGCCGTGTGCCGCTCTGCACCGTGATCCAGCGCAGCTCGGTGAACTCGTCGAGAGCGGCGCGGGTGCCGAAGCGGCCCCAGCCGCTGTCCTTCACGCCGCCGAACGGCATCTGGGGCTCGTCGTGCACCGGCTGGTCGTTCACGTGCACGATGCCCGACTCCAGCCTCTGGGCGAGCGCCAGGCCCTTGTCGTTGTCGCGGGTGATGATCCCGGCGGCCAGCCCGTAGCGTGTCGCATTGGCCCGCCCGACCGCCTCGTCCTCGCTGTCCACGATCTCGATGGCCGCCACTGGACCAAACGTCTCCTCACGCGCGAACTCCGAGTCCTCGGGCACGTCGGCCAGGAGGGTCGGCTGGAAGCAGGCGCCCTCCACGCTCCCGCCCACGAGCACCCGCGCGCCCTTGGCGACCGCCTCGTCGACGCGGCTCTTGACCGTCTCGAGCGCCTGCTCGTTGATGAGCGGCCCGATGATCGTGTCCTGCTCCTTGGGATCACCCACCTTGAGCCCGCGCGTCTTGGCGACGAGCCGCTCGACAAAGTCGTCCGCCACCGGCCGCTCGACCACGATCCGGCGGGCCGACATGCAGATCTGACCTTGGTGGAGGAAGGCGCCGAAGCTCGACGCGTCGACCGCGTAGTCGAGATCGGCGTCCCGGAGCACGATCAGGGGGTTGTAGCCGCCCAGCTCGAGCAGCACGCGCTTGAGGTTCCGGCCGGCGGCCTCGGCGAGCTTGCGCCCCGTCGCCGTCGAGCCCGTGAAGTTGATGCGACGCACCTCGGGGTTCTCGGCGAACTCCTCGCCGATCGGCCCAGCCTCGCCGGGCTCGTGCGTGACGATATTGAGCACACCGGCGGGGAAACCGGCCTCGGCGAGCACCTCGCCGAGCAGTAGTCCACCGGAGACCGGCGACCATTCTGAGGGCTTGAGCACGACGGTGTTGCCGAGCACGAGCGGCGCCGTGATCGACCTCGAGGAAAGGATCAGTGCGGCATTCCAAGGTGCGATGGCACCGACCACCCCCACCGGCCGGCGGAAGCCCATCGCAAAGGCACCGGGCACGTCCGAGGGGATCACCTCGCCGATCGGCGCGTAAGCAGCGCCGGCTGCTTGACGCAGCAGGCCGGGCACGAAGGTCATCTGGAACATGCCGAAGCCGAAGCCGCAGCCGGTCTCGCGGGCGAGCAGCTCGACGACCTCGTCGCGACGGCTCTCCAGAATGTCCGCGGCACGCAGGAACAACCCCTGCCGTACTGCGGGCGGCGTCTGCGACCACGCCGGGAAGACCTCGGCTGCGGCCTCGATGGCGCGCCGCGCGTCCTCACGCTTCGCAGCGGGCACGCGTGCGACGACGTCGCCCGTATACGGATCGCGGTCGTCGAACACAGCGCCGTCGGCCGCGTCCACCCACTCGCCTCCGATGAGCTGCCGGTACTCGCGGATCTCGGTCTGGACTGCGCTCACGGTGACCTCCTTCTCGTCAGCTCACGCGCGAAATGGGCGGGGTTGCACCAGGCAACAGACGTCGCGAGACTACGACGGACGCTGTCCATGTGTCAATACGCTATTCGAATAGATAGAACAGCCGCATGAGCCAGGACGGCAGCTTCTCGCAGTCCCTCGAGCGCGGGCTCGCCGTCCTCTCTTCGTTCAAGTCGGCGCGGCCGCTGCTAGGCGTCAGCGAGCTCGCCCGGGAGGTCGGGCTCAGCCGTAGCACCGCGCACCGTTACATCGCGACGCTGGCCACGCTCGGGTACCTCGAGCAGGATGACCTGACGCGCAAGTATCGACTTGGGCCGCGCGTGCTCGACCTCGGCTTCTCGGCGATCAACTCGATGGAGTTGCGCGAGATCTCGGTGCCGCATCTACAGCGGCTGAGCGACCAGACCGGTCACACCGTCAACATGGCGGTTCTCGACGGGGCCGACATCGTCTACGTCGAGCGCTGCCGGAGCGCCCGCCACGGGCAGCGTGAGATCGACCTCAACCTCCACGTCGGCTCGCGGCTACCGGCGTACTGCACGTCGATGGGCAAGGTGCTGCTTGCCCACCTGCCGGTCGAGGAGTGCGACGCGGTGCTCGACGGCGTGGAGCTCACTCGACGCGGCCCAAACACGCTGACGGCGCGCAGCGCGCTGCGGTCAGAGCTCGAAGACGTGCGGGAGTCAGGCCTGGCCGTCAACAACGAGGAGCTCGCCTTCGGCCTGCGCTCGATCGCGGCGCCCGTGCGGGGGCACTCGGGCGAGGTGGCCGCGGCCATCAACCTGGCCGTGCACCGTTCGTGGGTGTCTGTCGAGGATCTCGTGGAGAAGTTCGGTCCGGCCCTGAAACGAACGGCAGAGGACATCTCGGCACGCGCCGGCTACCGCAGCTCATAACGGGGGAACCCCTGGTTCCCCCCGTTAGCCCCCTCCTTGCCGGCGTTCGTGGTCACGCCAGAGTGGACGGAGCCGGCGGCTCGCGCCGCTGTTCAGCCGCTGCCTCTCCGCAGGAAGCCTCACGCCGGGCAAAGCCCGGCTCCGGCGGCAAGTCTCAGTGGCTCTCGGATGAGTCGGATGGAAAGTGACGGACGTCGTCTCCGAAGCTGATGTAGCTTCCGTGCTCGACTCGATCACCCGCAGGAGGAGGCTCTGATGCAGCAAGAGACGGCGACCGCGACCACCACCGGCCCACGGACGAAGCCACCATTCCGGGCCGACCATGTCGGGAGCCTGCTGCGTCCGCCCCAGCTCCTGAAAGCGCGCGATCACTTCGCGGAGGGGCGCATCGGCGCGGACGAGCTACGGGCGGTCGAGGACGACGCGATCCGCGAGATCGTTCGCATGCAGGAAGAGGTCGGACTGCAGTCGGCGACCGACGGCGAGTTCCGCCGCGCCTCCTGGCACATGGACTTCATCTACCAGCTCGACGGCATCACCAAGGAAGCCGGCCACATCGCCGTCAAGTTCTACAACGAGGACGGCGAGATCGAGTTCACGCCCGCGGCGCTGCACGTCGACGGCAAGCTCGGCGTCTCGAAGACGATCTTCGGCGACGACTTCGAGTTCCTCCAGCAGGCGGTGACGAAGAACGTCTCCAAGCTGACCATCCCGTCGCCGAGCATGGTCCACTACCGCGGCGGTAAGGCGGCCATCGACCCGAACGTGTACGCCGACATGGACTCGTTCTGGGCCGACCTCACGGCCGCATACCGCGACGAGGTGCGCCGGCTCGGGGGACTCGGCTGCACATACCTCCAGTTCGACGACACGAGCCTCGCGTACATGAACGACCCGCACCAGCGCGAGTACATCGCGTCGATCGGCGGCGATCCCCAGCGCCAGCACGTCGAGTACATCCACCACATCAACGAAGCGCTCGCCGACCGGCCCGAGGGGATGACCGTGACCACCCACATGTGCCGCGGCAACTTCCGCTCGTCGTGGGCAGCCGAGGGCGGCTACGACTTCGTCGCCGAGGCGCTCTTCAACGAGCTCCAGGTGGACGGCTTCTTCATGGAGTGGGACGACGAACGCTCCGGAGGGTTCGAGCCGCTCCGGCTGCTTCCCAAGGGGGACAAGCACGTCGTGCTCGGCCTCGTGACGACCAAGCACGGAGAGCTCGAGTCGAAGGACGAGCTGAAGCGGCGCATCGAGGAGGCCTCGCAGTACGCGCCGGTCGAGCAGCTGTGCCTGTCACCCCAGTGCGGCTTCTCCTCGACCGTGGAGGGCAACGAGCTCACGCAGGAGCAGCAGTGGGCGAAGCTGCGCCTGATCGTCGAGGTCGCGCAGGAAGTCTGGGGCTGACCGCTCACCGACGCGCGTGAGTAGAACGGTCCGCGAGGCGACGTTCGACGTTTTTCGGCGTCGTGATCTCACCACCCTGTTCGCGAACCCCGGGTCGACCGAGGTGCCGTTCCTGGCCGGCCTGCCTGACGATCTGCGCTTCGTGCTCGCGTTGCACGAGGGCCCCGTCGTCGCCATGGCGACCGGCTACGCCATCGGTCGCAGCGAGCCCGCCCTCGCGGTACTCCACACGACGGCCGGCCTCGGGAACGCGGTCGGCGCACTCGCGACCGCGCGCATGAACCGCGCGCCGCTCGTGGTCGTCGTCGGGCAGCAGGACCGCCGGCACCTGGTCTTCGAACCCTTTCTGACCGGGAGGCTGGCGGGGCTGGCGGGCGACTATCCGGTGTGGGTCGACCAGCCGGCCCGCGCACAGGACGTCCCGGGCGCGATCGAACGCGCCTACCACGAGGCGGCGACGCGACGGGGGCCGGCGCTCGTGGTCGTGCCGATGGACGATTGGACCGAGGCCGTCGACGAGCACCGCGAGGATGCCGCGGCCGGCCGCGTCGTGCGAGCCGCCGCGGCGGATGCGGCGGCGGTCGACGAGCTCGCGAGCTTCCTTGCAGACGCCCGGGCGCCGGCCCTCGTCGTCGGCGCGGGCGCCGACGACCCCGCTACGTGGGCGGCGCTCGTCGAGCTCGCCGAGCGACTCGTCACGCCCGTCTTCCAGGAGTCCTTCGGCGCGCGGGCCGGGTTCCCGCAGGATCACCCGCTGTTCGCGGGCTTCCTGCCGGCCGACCGGCCGCGCTTGCGCGAGAAGCTGGCGCCGTTCGACGCCGTCCTGGTCGTCGGCGCCCCGGTCTTCCGCCAGTCGCCTTATGCGCCGGGGCGCTTCACCGACCCGGCGACACGGATCGCCGTCGTTAGCGACGACCCGGAGGAAGTGCACCGGAGCCCCGCGGAGCTCGCAGTGCTGGCCTCGCCGGCAGCCCTGCTCCGCGAGCTCGTGGCGCGCCTTCCGGCGCGCGCCGCCGCCCCGCCGCAGCAGTTCCAGCCGCCGCCCGCGCCCGATCCCCCGGCGTCGGGTGAGCCCCTCCTGGCGGGGCACGTTCTCGCCGCGCTCGCCAAACGGCTTCCGCGCGACGCAGTCGTGGTCGAGGAAGCGCCAGTCGACCGTCCCGAGTTGCACGACCGGCTGCTCGCGCGTGAGCCGCTCGGCTTCCTGAGCGCCGCAATGGGAGGGCTCGGCTTCGCGCTGGGCGGCGCGACGGGCGTGCGGATGGCGCTTCCTGAACGGCCGGTGGTCGCCGTGGTCGGCGACGGCTCGTCGCTGTACGGGATCCAGGCGCTCTGGAGCGCCGCCCATTACGGCGTGGGGGTGCTGTTCGTGATCCTCTCGAACCGCGGCTACGCGATCATGGACCGGCTCGC
>DAITAO010000023.1:0-37335 GCA_036824245.1 Gaiellaceae bacterium
ACTGGCGGCGTCTCGTCCTGCGGCTCCGGCTGTTCCGCCGGCGGCGAGCCCGGCGCGCCGCTCGAGGGCTCTGAGGAGGCGGGCGGCTCGGGGCCCCCCGCCGAGATCGGCTGCGCGGCAGGGGCCGCCGATGCGGCGGCGGCCGGAGTAGCACGCTGCGTGGGCCTGGCGCGGTTCGTTCGCGGCCCGGACCGTCCGGTCAGCGACAGCGGCCCGGCCTGCACGATCCCGCTCTCGCCAGCATTCGGCGCCGAGGGCGACTCGACGTCTGGTCCCGTCAGCGGCGAGTTGACGACCAGCACGGGAACCGCGACGGACGCGGCCAGTGCGGTACCGGCCGCCAGAATTTGGGCGATTTGGGCGAACGTTAGTCTCATGTTCAGCCCCTGCGCCGCCGACAGAGTGGACACATGGTAAGTCCGTATCGGCCGGCTGGGCATCCCCCGTTATGGGGGCATCCCTCGAAGCAGGGAATCGTGTGATGGGTAGCACCGCAGTTGCAGAACGGCCCGTGCGCCACGCCGTGCGACGCGGTCCGGCTCTTCGCTCGCTCGCCTACCTCGTGGCGCTGCTCTTGCCTGTAGCCGCGGCCACGTGGGCCTTCTCAGAACTGGCCGCCGATCGTGAGCTCGTCCGGGTTGACGGCCGCCTGCGCGCGACGCTCTCGCTCGCACTCGAAGAGTACGGCGACGTGCTCGACCGGGCCCAGGCGCGGGCGGAGCGGCTCGCGACGTTGCCCGCGGTGCAGCGTGCGCTCGCCGAGCGCGACCGCAAGGAGCTCGCCGCGCTCGAGAGACGGCACCCGCGGGCGCAGTTCTCCACGACGCGCAGCGCGAGCGCGCCGGGTGCTGCGCGCACAGCCGTCGTGCTTTCCGGAGGGCGCAGGCTGGGACGGGTGGTGGTGACCGTGCCAATTGGCGCTGCGCTGCTCGAACGTCTTCGCGGCAGGGTGCAGCTTGAGGCCACCGAGCGCCTTGTGCTTGCGCGCAGCGGCCCGCTGCCGACCAGCCCGGCGTTCGTCGACGTGGGCGGGAAGGAGGTGCGGGCGCTGGCGGCTTCGCTACGGCGCGGTCCGAACTCGGAGCGGCTCGTCATTCAGCACGACCGAGCCGCGATCAGCGCAGCGGCCGCGGACATCCGGAGACGAGTGCTGGTCATCGGCGGCGTCGCGGTGCTGGTCGTCGCGATGCTCGCCTACTCGTTCGCGCCGACGCTCGCCGGCACCAGGACGCGTCGCCGGCAGCGCGCGCAGGCGGAGCGGGTGCTCGCTCAGCTCTCGGACGGCGTGTTCGAGATCGACGAGGGCGGCATCGTCACATTCTGGAACCCGGCCGCGGCGCGGCTAACAGGGCTTGCCGCCCAACAGGTCGTCGGCCGGCCCGCCGACGCCACCATTCCGGGCTGGCCTGCCGTCCGCCCTCTGGTTCCGGTCTCCCACTCACCGGGGTCGGGCGAATCACCGGTCTCTGCCACCGTGCCGTTCGAGGCCGACGGCCGGGAGCTCTGGCTCTCGTTCTCGGCCGTCGACGCAGCGGGGGGGATCCTCTATGCGTTCCGCGACGTAACACGCGAGCGCCGCCTGGAGGAGATGCGCGGCGAGCTGATCGCGACCGTCTCCCATGAGCTGCGCACACCACTTGCGTCTGTCTACGGGGCGGCAATGACGCTCCAACGGGCAAGCGCTCTGGACGAAGCCTCGCGCGCGCAGCTCGTCGAGCTGGTGGGCACACAGGCTCAGCGGTTGGCGCGTATCGTCGACGAGATCCTCACTGCCAGCCAGCTGTCGACCGACACCTCCGACACACCCGAGCAGCAGGTCTTCGACGCAGCCGGCCTCGCCGAGGAGGCGGTCGCCGACGCGCGCGCCCGCAGCGCGCGTGAGATCAAGCTCGAGCGGCCGACCTGGCGAGTGCGGGCCACCGGCGAGACAGACTCGGTACGTCGTGTGCTCGACAACCTGCTCGACAACGCGATCAAGTACTCGCCCGAGCGCGCGCCCGTCGCGGTGCGCATCGACGAGGCCGGCGACCGGATCCGCATGGCCGTCGCGGACGAAGGGCTTGGCATCCCGAGCGACGAGCAGGGGCGCGTCTTCGAGAAGTTCTATCGCCTGGATCCGGCGATGAGCCGCGGCGTCGGCGGGACGGGGCTGGGGCTCTACATCGCCCGTGGACTCGCCGAGCGAATGGGCGGCCGTCTGACGCTCGCCTCGCAAGCGGGGCAGGGCTCGACCTTCACGCTCGAGCTCCCACGCGCCAAGATCTGAGCTCCGGCGCGCGTCACGATCGTTGCGATCGGGGCCGCCGGGTGGGAAGATCAGGTCTCCTTCCGACGTCCAGAGGAATGGAGACGGCGCCGAGATGACGCCGCCGAAACAAACGTGAAGGGAGGCGCATGCAGGAAGTAGCCGCACGAGCAGCGCTCGTGTCTGCGCCGGACGTGCGTGACGGACTGACGACGTCTGTCTCGCGCGCGGAGATCGAGGAAGCCATTCGGGCGGAAGAGTCGCCTGAACTGATTCTCGACGTAACTCGCTTTTCAGAGGGTTCACCGGACGAGACACGCAGCGTCGCGGTCGCCTGGGAGCGCGGCGACCTCGAGCAGCTTCTGTCGAGCAGCGGTGACGAGCGAGTGACGCTGACCTTCGATCGCGAGGCGCTTCGCCAGGCACTCGAGAGCGATGTCGAAGCCCACGGGCTCCGCGAGAAGGCTCTGATTCTGGCAGTCGCCGCCACGGCGGCGGCGGGCGTGACGGGAAGTGCTACGGCCATGCCTCAGCTCGGCGAAGGCGCCGGCGGCCAGGTCGTCCTGGTGGGCGACGGGGCCGGCGGCCAGGCCGTCGAGCCCGGCGGCGGCGCAGGCGGTCAGTCGCTGACTCCCGACGATCGGGCCGTATCGAGGGCCGCACCGGACGCCGAGACCACGGGCCTCAGCGCGGACGATCGCGCGGTGCCGCGGGCAGCGCCGGCCGCTCAGCCGAGTCTGGGCCCGGACGACCGTGCGGTGTCTCGGTCGGCGCCCGGCTCCGAGCCGAGCGTCAGCCCGGACGACCGCGCCGTTTCGCGCAGCGCCCCGTTCGCACAGCCGACGGGGCTGAGCCCGGACGACCGAGTCGTGCCGAGATCAGCACCTGGAACCGTTCCGGAATTGCCGACCACGTCGGACGACGGAACTCGGTTCTCGGCTCCGAGCCCGGAGGAGACCGCAGCGATCGCGGGGGCGGTCGCTCTGGCGATCACCGGCGCAGCATTCGGAATCGCAGCCCGTCGCCGGGTTCGCCCGGCGTAGCGGGTCAGTCGGGGAGCGTCACCCGGTCTGCCGGGTGACGCTCCGGATCCGCGGCGCGCTCGCTCTCCGTCATCTACCTCCGACCGGTAGAAGTTCGGCCATGGCCGACGACCCAGTCGCAGAGCTCTACGGACAGCCGCTCGACGAATTCGTCCCCGCTCGGGACAAGCTCGCCCGCGAGCTGCGAAGCGGGGGCGAAAAAGAGCGGGCGGTGGAGGTAGCCAAGCTCAAGAAGCCCAGCGTCGCGGCGTGGGCTGTGAACCAACTGGCGCGGGGGAGCCGGAAGCAGCTCGACCTGCTGCTCGACGCCGGTCACCGTCTGCGCGCCGGCCAGGAGGAAGTCCTGAAGAGCGGCGAGCGGAAGAGGTTCGAGACCGCCCGGCGCGATCACGAGCGAGCGATCCGGGAGCTCGCCGGCCGTGCCGGGGAGCTCCTCGAGACGAAGCGCGGGACGGCGTCCGAGCAAGTTCTTTCGAGCGTCGAGAGGACGCTTCGTTACGCCTCAATCGACGAGCAGCAGCGCGCATTGCTCGCCTCGGGCCAGTTGACCACCGAGGTCGATGCCCCCGGCTTCGGGGCGTTCACAGGCATCGACGTACCGCCTGCGGCTGCAGAGACACGGCCCCCGCCTACGAAACAGAAGCGCGAGCCGCAGAAACGCGAGCTGCCGAAGCGCGAGCCGGCGAAGTCAGCACCGAAGCAAGAGCTGCACAGCCAAGCGCGGCAGGAGCGCCAAGCGCGGATTGCCGGAGCTGAGGAAGCCTTGCAGCTGGCGCGCGATCGCCAGCGAGAGGCGCGTGAGCAGTTCAGACAGGCGGAGCGCGCCGAGCGCAAGGCGTCCCAAGATTTCGAGCGTGCTACCGAGCATCTCGCCAGTGCTCGCGCGGCCGTGGACGCGGCAGTGGCCGCGGTGGAGGAAGCATCCGACCGCGTGAAGTCCGAAAGACGGGCCGTCTAAGAAGACCTGGGATCCGGAACTAGACGAGGCCTCGTGCTGCCCAGGCCCGGGCCGTCAGAACAAACGATGCTGGCGGCAGCCTCGCGCGGCAGAGTTCGCGCAGCTCGGCTTGGTGCTTCTTGTCGAGACCATCGGCGTAGCCGCCGGCCGGGCCAACCCCGAGCGTGAACGGCTCCCACCAGTGCTCGAAGCTCGGATGCTCGACGTCAACGGAAAGAACGCTCTCCTCGATTGTGTGCAGCTCCGCTGCCTCGAACAGCTGCGCAAGGTGACCTTCGCGGGCGCCCGCAAGCTTCGACTCATCCTCGACTCCGGGCTCAAGCTCGCGTGCCGCCTCCCAAAAAACGCTGAGCGGCCCCTGGCCGCCGGCGTGATCCCATACGCACGCCGCCACGACACCATGCTTGCGCGTCACGCGCGCCATCTCGCGAAGTCCCCCGAGGGGGTCTGCCATGAAGTGAACGACGAGCTGTGCCAACGCGACGTCGAAGGCCTGATCTGCAAACGGCAGCTGCTCTGCCGCAGCGCGTTGCACGCTGACCCCAGGGTGTCGCTCTTGCGCGGCTGCAACGAAGGGTTCCGAAGGATCGACGGCCGATACGGCGGACGCTCCCAGCCGCCTGACCAGCTCCGCCGTCAGTGCGCCTGGGCCGCAGCCGACATCGAGCGCTCGCTGACCAGGGGCAACCGCCGCGAAATCGGCGAGCTCGGGAGCGAGCGGCCCTGAATACCTGCCCATGAATCGGTCGTACGCATCAGCCCCAACGTTGAAGCTCACCCCCGGAATCTACGCTGCGCCAGCCGTGACGTCGCGGGCAGCTTGCGGCACACCTTTGGGTATGGCGTGTGCCGGCGCGGGCAGCGTCGGGCCCCGTGGCGCTCACGGTAGGACGCGAAACCCGAACGAGTTCGTCTGGCTTGGCGCAGTCGAAGCCGGACTTGTCGCTGGCGGCGCGCCTCCTTTCACTTTGTCGAGACAGCCTCGGACAGAGTCGTGCCCTCCCGTGGACTCGAGATCACGCCCGCTTCGATCTCACCATGACAGTTGGCGCAAACGAGTACGCATTTCTTAGTCTCCTCGCGATACAAGGCCAGCGACTTGGTGGTTGAAGAACTCAGCTCGAAGGTCTTCTGAGTGGGATCGACGTGGTGGAACACCAAACTGACGATGCATCGGTCGTATCCGCACACAACGCAGCAGCCTCCCGCTTCCTCGATGAGCAGGCGTCTGACCTTCTGCTTGCGCCGCGTGACCGCTTCTCCGATGCAGCGCTTACATCGCCACCGGCGCTTCCCCTCGCCGGCGGCGTAGAGGGCGAACTCCGTTCTGGCATGGCGCTTGCACTCGCGCAATTCGACCCGGCACTTTCGGTGCGGGTCGGGAGGCCTTCCCGCTCGCTGGACAATGGGAGTCGGGGGAACCAGCTGAGTAGCACGAACACATGTTCGCATAGCCGCCGGACTTCCCACGGTAGCCTGAGTCTGGCAACGTAGCGTCCGCGTCCAGGGGGCGTGGCCCGAAGGTCGGGCTGCAGACTTTTAATCTGCTGGTCTGGGTTCGATTCCCAGCGCCCCCATCGCGTCCTCTCGCCACGCGTCGTATCCGGCGCCCCGGCTCTCGCAAACTTGAGCGGCGACCCGCGGGCGAGATCTCCAACCGCCCGCCAGGGGGCGCTCTGTCACCCGGATTGCTGCGGTTCGGTTAAGTTCGCTTGACGGGAGTCGCGGCGGGCCGTTTAATCGGCTCCTCGGGATGGTGGGGCCGAGGCACTTGGGGGAGTCGATGCGACCGTGGGTTTTTACGCTCGTGGCGGTTGCGGCAGCGCTGCTCCCGCAGCCGGCTTCGGCGGCGAAGGGCCTCCTGGTCGGCGCGACGGACGACCTCTTCCAGACCGAGCCGCACGTGGCGCGCGCCGTTGCAGCCGATCTCGGGCTTCAGGCCGCCGAGGTCACGGTGCGCTGGGAGCCGAACCAGACCGGCCTCACGACTCAACAAGTGACGATGCTCGACAACGCAGCCTCGACCGGGCAGCGCATCGTGCTGGCGGCCTACGGCCAGTGGTATGCGACTCCGATCGACGCCGCCGCCCGGGAGACGTACTGCTCGTTCATCGCGAACGTGCTGGGGCGCTACCCGCAGATCCACGACGTCGTCATCTGGAACGAGCCGAACCTCGCCTTCTTCTGGCGCCCTCAGTGGCGCGAGGACGGCTCGCCGGCAGCCCCTGCCGACTACACAGCGTTGCTCGCGCGCTGCTGGGACGTCCTGCACGCCGTCCGGCCGGGCGTCAACGTGATCGCGCCCGCCACCTCCCCGTGGGGATTCGACGACCCCGATCACCCGTGGCGGCTTGCGCACTCGCCGACGCTCTTCATCCGCCGGATGGGTGAGGCGTATCGCGCCAGCGGTCGCGACCGGCCCATCTTCGACACCGTCGCGCACCATCCCTACGGCGAGTTCTGGTACGAGCGGCCCTGGAAATCCCACACCTGGGACAAGCGGATCGGCCAGGGCGACCACAACCGGCTGCTGGAGGCGCTCCAGGACGGCTTCGCGGGTACGCCCCAGCCGGTGCCGGGCAAGCCGGTCGGCGGAGCGGCCGCCTCGATCTGGTACACGGAGACCGGCTTCGAGACGACGCCCGACCCGGACAAGCAGACGGTCTACACAAACTGGGCCGCGCAGGTACCCGCCCTCATTCCCGACGCCCTCGGTTTGCCCCCGTGGACCGAGCTTCCGAGCGCGGACAGCCCGGCGCCCGACCACGCCACCCAGCTCCGCGATGCCCTCCACCTCGCCTACTGCCAGCCGTACGTGACCGGCTACTTCAACTTCCTACTCCGTGACCAGGGAGACATGGGAGCCTGGCAGACCGGCGTGCTATGGGCGGACCGGACACCGAAAGGCTCCTACGGGGCGTTCAAGCAAGCCGTCCACGACGTCCAGAACGGCGCTGTCAGCTGTCCGCCGTTCGGCTATCCGCAGCCGCCTGGCTCTTCGCCGCCCCCCGCCTCGCCCGCGGTCGCTGCAGCTGTCGACGAGCTGACTCTTCTGCGTAGTACCTCGCCCTCGCCCACCGCCCGCAAGCGCACGGGCGCTCCGACCGCGGGCGCGAAGGCGCTCTCGGTGGTCGAGATCGTGTGGTTGCCGCGGCGCGCGTTCCCGTCACGACATGCGCAGTGGCGGATCCGCGTCAGGGTCACGCGGGGTGCGCGATACCGGGCGGCCATCAACGGCAGGTTCGTACAAGGCACGAAGGGAGTCCGGCAGCTTGGGGTCAACGGCCGCCTCCGCGCCGGCGTGTTCTCCTGGATCCGCTTCCCGGCCCGGCGGCTGAGACCGGGTACCTACCGTGTCACGCTCCGCCTGGCCGCGTCGGTCCCCAAGCCGAAGGCCATCAAGGTGCGCAGCAAGCCGTTCCGGGTGCTGAGGGGGCGCGCTCGCCGCTGATGTCCGTTCGCCTTCTCGCAGCCGTGTTCGCTGCGGGACTCGCGGCGGCTGTGCCGAGCCCGGCCGGCGGTGCGCCGGGCCTGCTCGTCGGGGTCACCGAGGACATGTTCAAGCTCGAGCCGACCCTGACCCGATCGGTCGCCTCCGACCTCGGGCTGGGCGCCGCTCGCGTCAGTCTGAACTGGAACCCCGGCCAGACGGCGCTCGCGGAGCAGGATGCCGCGCTGGTCCAGAACGCGCTGTCGACCGGAGTGCGGGTTGTCCTGGCCGTCTACGGCGGACGGGACTCGGTGCCGCGGGACGCGGCAGCGCGGGAGGCGTACTGCTCGTACGTCCGCGCAGCGCTCGCGCGCTTCCCCCAGATCGACGACGTGGTCATCTGGAACGAGCCGAATCTCTCCTATTTCTGGCGGCCGCAGTTCGACGCAGCCGGCCGAAGTGTCTCGCCCTCCGCGTACGCCGAGTTGCTCGCCCGCTGCTGGGACGTACTCCACGGGTTGCGTCCGACCGTGAACGTAATCGCGCCGGCGACGTCACCGTGGGGATTCGACGACCCGGCGCACTGGGAGGTCATCTCGCATTCGCCGACGTCGTTCATCCGTGCGCTAGCCGCCGCATACCGCGCGACCGGCCGTGACAGGCCGATCTTCGACACGGTTGGTCACCACGTCTACGGCTCCTTCCCCGGGGAGCGCCCATGGCGTCGGCACGCCTCGTGGCGGCGCATCTCGCAGGGCGACCTGGACAAGCTCGTCGCGGAGCTGCAGGCCGGCTTCGGCGGCACCGCCCAGGGCGTTCCAGGCCGGCCGACCGGTGCCCGGGTAGTACCGGTCTGGTACATGGAGGCGGGCTTCGACACCCAGCCGGATCCGGAGAAGCGGCACCTATACGTCAACGCCGAGCCCACGGCAGCGATCCCCGATTCGGTAGGTGCCGCTCCGTGGACCACGTTGCCCGACGCGGACAGTCCCGCGCCGGACCAGGCGACTCAGCTCCGCGACGCGCTCCGCTTCGCCGCCTGCCAGCCGTACGTCGGCGCGTTTTTCAATTTTCTGCTGCGCGATCAGGAGAACCTGATCGTCTGGCAGTCGGGCGTGCTCTGGGCGGACCGAACGCCCAAAGGTTCCTACGCCGCCTTCAAGGAGGTCGTCGGAGAAGTCACGCGGGGTGCGGTGGACTGCCGGCTGTTCGGCGACGTTCCGGCCCAGCAGCCCGCCCTCACCGAGGAGGAGCTATTGCCGGCGCCGCCGCCCGGGGCGAGCGGCCCGACCGCGCCGTTGGGGGGGTCGCTCGCGCCCAAGGGGACGCAGAGGCACAAGCTGGCACTCGTGCGCGTCGTCTGGCTCCGGCACCAGACGTATTCACGCAAGCACGCCGACTGGAGCATTGCCGTCCGGGCGACGCGCGCTGCCCGCTACCGAGCCGTCATCTCGCGCGGAGGGCGTGTCCGGCTCGAGGCGCGCGGACGGCTCCGCGCCCGGCGGCTCACGCACATCCGGTTCCCTCGCCGGGCGCTCGCCCCGGGCAGGTATCGGGTTGTTCTTCGTCTCGAGACGGCACCTCCGGCGGCCGAGGCTCTCAAGGTGCGCAGCGCACCGTTCCGAGTGCGCCCGGGAGCCGTTGGAAGGGGTCGAGCAAACAGATAGCCCTGACCTAGCGATTGACGCCGGCGCTCAGGCGTCCTTAATGCGAGGTGGGGGAGGTGAGGGTTGTCTAGTTCGCTGCGGTCGTGTCTGCGGGCGTTCACACGCCTGTTTCCCATTGTCTGCGTGGTAACGCTCGCGCTCGTCGTCGCGAGGTCTGCCGGCGCCGCTCCGGGCCTGTTGGTCGGCGCCACCGAGGACATGTTCAAGCTCGAGCCCGGCCTGGCGCGCTCGCTCGCCGGCGACCTCGGCCTGGGCGCGGCGCGGGTGAGCCTCCACTGGGACGCAGGCCAGACAACTCTCCACGGCAGCGACGCGGCCGAGCTCGACAATGCCGTGTCCACCGGCGTCCGGGTCATCGTCGCCGTGTACGGCTGGCGCGACACCGCGCCGCAGGACGACGCCTCGCGCGAGGCCTATTGCTCGTACGTCCGCGGCGTGCTGCAGCGCTATCCACAGATCCAGGATGTCGTCGTCTGGAACGAGCCGAACATCTCTTACTTCTGGCGGCCGCAGTTCGACGCGACGGGAGCGAGCGTCGCGCCGGCCGCGTACGGGGCACTGCTGGCGCGCTGCTGGGACATGCTGCACGCGCTGCGTCCGACCGTGAACGTGATCGCGCCGGCCACGTCGCCGTGGGGGACCGACGATCCTTTGCACGAGGAGGTCGTGTCCCACTCGCCGACCTCGTTCATCCGCGAGCTCGGCGCCGCGTATCGGGCGAGCGGGCGAGTCCAGCCGATCTTCGACACCGTCGGGCATCACGCTTACGGTGCGTTTCCGGGCGAACGGCCGTGGCGCCGGCACGGCACGCCGAGACGCATCTCGCAGGGCGACCTGGCACGGCTGGTCGAGGTGCTCAAGGAATCGTTCTCGGGAACGGCGCAGGGCGTCCCGGGTGCGCCGGCCGGGGCCCGAACCGTGCCCGTCTGGTACATGGAAGCCGGCTTCGAGACTTCGCCGGACGATGCCAAGCGGCACCTGTACGTCAATGCCGAGACGACATCGTCGCTACCGGACTCCCTCGGCATGCCGCTCTGGACACCGCCGGCGCCGGACCCGGACAGCGCCGCACCAGACCAGGCCACGCAGCTGCGCGACGCGGTGCGGCTGGCGGCCTGTCAGCCGCACGTGACGGCGTTCTTCAACTTCCTCCTGCGTGACCAGGAGGAGCTGAACTACTGGCAGTCGGGCGTCTTGTGGGCCGACCGGACGCGCAAGGATTCGTACGCGGCGTTCAAGGAAGCGGTCGCCGAGGTGGCGCGCGGCGCCGTCGACTGCGCGCAGTTCGCCGACGCCGCCGTCGGGCCGTCGGTGAATGACGAGCTCCTGGCCATGCCGCCTTCCGGACTGCGTCCTCCGGAGACGACGCCTCTCGCCGGCGCGGTCAAAACGGCGGCGACCTCGGCCCGGCCGGTAGCGCTCGCCATCAGGCGACTTCTGTGGCTGCGCAAGCGGACTTTCACCGCCGATCATGCGGACTGGTCAATCGCGGTGCGCACGACGCGGGCCGCGCGCTATCGCGCCGTCATCGAGCGTAAGGGGCGGAGCATCCTGGTGGCGCGCGGGAGTGTCGCAGGAGCGCGGTTGACGACGATTCGCTTCCCGCGCCGCACGCTTCGTCCGGGCGCGTACCGCGTGGTGCTCCAGCTCGTAAGCGCACCGCCCGGGCCGCAGGCGCTCAGGGCGCGGAGCGCGCCTTTCCGGGTCCTACCTCGCCCGCGCGGGGCGTCGCAGACCCGCGGCTAGTCTGTCCGCACGCCACGCCCCCATCGACTAGCGGTCCAGGTCGCGGCCCTTTCAAGGCCGTAGCGCGGGTTCGAATCCCGCTGGGGGCACTCACCCACCGAAGTCCGGCTCGGCTGCGCCGAGCCATGACGACTTCGGTGGGTATGGCGTGGTCTCCGACGGCCGCAGTGAGCCGGCGCCGGCGGAGCCGGCATCGGCGGCGGTCGGCTATGCCATCTGCGACAGCGCCAGGATGTTGCCTTCCGAATCCTTGAACCAGGCGGCTTTCGTGCCGTCGAAGTCGGCGATGCCGTCCACGGTCTTGTAGTCCGGAGTGTCGTATTCCTCGAAGACGACACCCTTGCCCTTGAGGGCTTCGACAACGGTGTCGAAGTCGTCACCGATCTCCCAACCGGCGTAGGTGGTGGGACATTTTCCCGCGTTCGGCGACGGGAACACGAGGATCCCGGTGCCGCCGCCACCTTCGAACACCACGCCCTCAGGCCCCTCGTTCAACTGGGTGAGACCGAGCTTGTCTCTGTAGAACGCCTTCGCCCGCTCCATGTCGGAGGCCGGGAGTGTCGGACCGACTCTGTAGTTCGCCAGCATCGTGGACTCCTCTCGATTGGGGGGCGCGCTACACCCGCGCGCGAGGGGCTGTTATACAAGTGCTCCGCTCTCGGTGCATCCGCGTTCGAGGGTGTGATGCGACTGGCGCGGCGTGAGCTCGAGAACGGCGTTACACCACGTCTGGAAGAATTGCCAGTCGTCTCGGACCGTACGTCGCGCTCGGCGGATAGCCTGGCGGCGCCGCGTGGATCCTCCACGACGCAGCGTGAATGGGACTGTGGAGTACGGGCTGTCATTGCCAACCGGCGGTGAGTGCGGCGATCCTCGCTTCCTCGCCGAGCTCGCCGAACGCGCCGAGGCGGTCGGATGGGAAGGCATCTTCCTCGAGGACTACGTCTGCTACCAGGGTGATGCTGCGGCGCCGACGTGTAACACCTGGATCGTGCTCGCGGCAATCGCGGCACGCACTGCGCGGATCCGCCTCGGCACGCTGGTGACGCCGCTCGCGCGCAGGCGACCGTGGAACGTCGCGCGCGAGGCCGCCGGCATCGACCAGCTGTCCGGCGGGCGGATGATCCTCGGCGTCGGACTCGGCGACACCGGCCAGGTGCTCCAGGCTGGGGATGCGAGCTTCGTCCACTTCGGCGAGGAGCGAGACCCGCGGACGCGCGCCGAGCTCCTCGACGAAGGTCTCGAGATCATCGCCGGGCTCTGGAGCGGCGAGCCGTTCAGCTTCGAAGGCAAGCACTTTCGCATCGACGAAGTGACCTTCCGGCCGCGGGCCGTCCAGCAGCCGCGTATCCCGATCTGGATCGGAGGCGGCTATCCGAACCCGCGCCCGACGCGCCGCGCCGCGCGCTGGGACGGATCGTGCCTGTACAAGGAGACCCACGGAGGACCGTGGGAGAACATGACACCCGACGACGTGCGCGCGCTGCGCCGCGCCGCCGGGGACCGCCCCTACACGATCTCGGTCGGTGGCAGCGGACGCGGCGATGACTGGGACGCCGAACGAGAGCACATCCGGGCGGTCGCGGAAGCGAGCGCCGACTGGTGGATCGAATGGGTTCCGCCCGGCAGCCGCGAGACGATGCGTGAGGCCGTCGAGCGCGGCCCGCTTCGGATCGGGTGACGGTGGCTGGGGCTATTCTCCCGGCGGGGCGGTTAGCTCAGTTGGGAGAGCGCCTGCCTTACAAGCAGGAGGTCGCTGGTTCGAGCCCGGCACCGCCCATGGCTCTAACGAGCCGTTTGCACTCTGTCAGCGGATGCTCCACCGGCGACTGTCGTCAGTCTTGACCGCAGCTACGATCCGGCCATGGTCGACGATCTACGGAGATGCATGCACTGCGGTGCTGAGCTTCGCGAAGGTGACCCCGCAACCTTCGGGGTGATTCGCCGAGCGAGCGAGCGGGTTGGTGGGCGTGAGGAAGAGATTGGCCTGTTCCACCACGACTGCTGGCGCCAGTACGAGAAGGAACGCACCTCGACGTAGCTCGTGCAGCCGGTCGAGCAAGGACGGAACGAGGCCGAGCGCTGGTTTGAGCGTTACCTGCGCGAACATGGCTACGACTACGAGTACGAGCCCGATCTCGGCGTTCAGACTCGGCCAGACTTTCTGGTGAGGCGCGACGGGATCGAGATCGTCTGCGAGGTTAAGGGCTTCGAGCAGATACCTGCGCTTGAACGCCGGATGACAAGGGCGGATGAGATGCGCGTGGTCATGGCGAGCGCGGATGAGGTGTACGGGCCGCTGCGTAACGCCGTGCGAGAGGCAGCTCGCCAGCTCAGGCCGCTTGCCGCCTCGCCGTGGCCGCTCGTCGTCGTGCTGGCGAACCCGAGAGGCCACCACCTCAACCTCGATGGCGAGCACCTCTTGGCGGCGATGTACGGGAATCCGGGGTTCGCTGGACAGTTCAACCGAGGGGAGGGCCGGGTCGAGAACTTCACGTTTCAGCTCGGCCGCGATGGTCGCCTGCGGAATGACCACCTCTACATCAGCGCCGTAGCCGCGCTGCAAGAGCGAGATCGCGCGCGGGAGGCGTTCGAGATGTGGCGCGACGAATGGAAGAAGACGCGGCCACCACTCTCCGATCCACCGACGCATGACGAAATCGTGGCCGAGGTCGAGGCTACTCACGCGGCGTGGGCGGCGTCCGACGAGGCAGCGAATGCGCCCGAAGGCAAGGCGTACTCGCTGGAGCTGATCACTACGGGGAGCCCGGAGGCAGTACCACTCCTGGACACGATTCTCAACGGCCCCCGCGATCAGCGTGCGCTTGTCGAACGAGTGCCCGTGCAGTAACGGCGTCCGGCTGGACTGGCAGGGTGTCTTCGCCGCGTCCCCATCGCGGTCAGTGGTGAGTGTGGCGGGCCGCCCGGGGGCGCCGGGCGGCTCGCGTGTCTCCGTGCCGGCCGACGGCTTGTTTACCCTCGAAGCAATCCGCACACCCCTGACCGGGCGGCTCCGCGTGCGCCCCACGCGCCGCCAGAAGGAGGACGACGTGAGTTTCGTTCATCACGACCTTGGCCACCAGCCCAGCGGTGCAGTGGTCGAGGTCACGCTACGCGGCAACGCCGCGAACGTGCGACTGCTCGACAGCACCAACTTTCACGCCTACCGCAGCGGGCGCCGGCACCGCTACTACGGCGGCTTCTACAAGCGGTCTCCCGTCTGCCTCGCGATCCCGCGTGCCGGGCGCTGGCACGTCGCCGTTGATCTCATGGGGCTCGGAGGCAGTGTCCGGTCGTCCGCGCGAATCTTGCCTAGCGCGCTGCCTGCCGGGACGAGCCTCACACCGCCGTCGCTGGGGCCGATCATGCAGAACGCTGAAGCCTTCGTGCCCGAAGGCGTCCCGCCGTCCGCAGAGCGCGAATACGACGTGTTCATCTCACACGCCACAGAGGACAAGGACGCGGTCGTGCGTCCGCTCGCGCACGCGCTCAGGGAGGTAGACGTCGTGGTCTGGTACGACGAGTTCGAGCTGCGTGTCGGTGACAGCCTCCGCCGCAAGATCGACGCGGGCCTGGCCTCCAGCCGATTCGGCGTGGTCGTGCTCTCACCCGCATTCTTCGCGAAGAATTGGCCGCAGTACGAGCTGGACGGGCTCGTCACACGCGAGATGGCCGGCGAGCATCAGATCATCCTGCCACTCTGGCACGGGATCTCGAAGGACGAGGTCATAAGCCAGAGCCCCTCCCTTGCGGACAAGGTCGCTCTGCAGACGGCCGTCTACAGCATCGAAGAGATCGCCCAGCAGCTCGCGGACGTGATCGACGGTGGCCGCGCAGAGGCCGCCTGATGGTTACGCCCGAAGACGCCGAGGCTATGAGGGAGATGCGAGCATCACTCGTTCGGCGCAGGCCGCCCAAGCTCAGCCCTGGAGAGGGCGACCAGGCGTTCGAGGAGCACCAAATCCTCGCGATGGCGATCCACCGCGCTGTCCAGCTCACGAAGACCGGAGACGAGAGCGAGACACGTACGTGGGTGCGTTACGTAGTGGATTACTTCCCAGCGGGCAGGAACGACCCCGATGATGCGAAGGCGCTCTGGAAGGACTGGCGCACGAGCCTCGTGAAGAAAGAGACGCCGGGCGCCACAGTCAGCATCACGCATGGGCAGCCGCACCTCCACTGGATGAGGAACGAAGAAGACGGCGCGCTCGTGGTGAACTTGGAGGATCTCTGGGATGACTTCGAAGCTTCGGTCGAGGCCCTGGCCGAGTCGCTCACGCGGGACGCTCATCGGCGTCGGATCGTGTTGAAGAGGTGGCGGGAACGCACGTGGGAGGTGCGGTCTGTTCGACTCGCCAACCTGGACTTCTCCGCGGCTACCGCAGCGAGCGCCGCCAGCTCAATCTCCATCGTGAAGCCACCCATGGACGGAGCCGCGGGCTGAGGGCGGCCGTTCGCGACTGCGGCTCGAACATTCGTTTGTGGCGGAGGGACGGCACGCGCGCGCCACCCCGTCTGGAATCTCGTGCTGGCCCGCACCGTGGCCGCAGAACACGAAGAGCCGCTGTTCGATGGCTCATACGTGCGTTACGCTCGTTCGCTCGGTGAAGACGATCCTCAATCTGATCTGGGTGATTCTGGCGGGGTGGTGGCTCGCGCTCTCCTACCTCGTCGCCGCTGTTCTCATGGCCCTCACGATCATCGGCCTGCCCTTCGCCAAGCAGGCGCTCAAGCTCGCCCGCTATGCCCTCTGGCCGTTCGGGCGCGTCCTCGTGCCGAGCGAGGCGCGAATGAAGAGTGTGAGCGTCGTCGCCAACATCCTCTGGTTCGTGCTCGCCGGGTGGTGGCTCGCCCTCGCCCACCTCTTCGCGGGCATCGTGCTCTGCATCACGATCCTGGGGATCCCGCTGGGCATCGCGAGCTTCAAGATGGCAGGAGCAGCGCTCGTCCCGTTCGGCAAGGAGGTGGCCAAGCTCAGCGACCTCACGCGGCGCCCGCCCGAAGCCATCATGGTGCCCGAGAACCGGTAGCCGCTCCAGTCGCGCCACCTTCCCATCGAGCCGCAACCTCCTGTGAAAACGAAGTTGCGGGACTGGCGTGGCATGATGACCGTTGGCATGGGGATCGAGCAGCGTGCCCTGGTCATCGGCCTAACCGGGCCGTTCGGCAGTGGTTGTTCGACGGCTGCTGGGATCTTGGAATCCATGACGCCGCCCTTCAACAAGGTTCGTTTGTCCGCTGTTCTGCGCGAGCTATGGAAGGCTACGTCTGACGAAGAGCCGACCCGGGAGCAACTTCAGGAGCTCGGGGACGGTTTGCGGGCCGAGTCTGGCCTCGGTGCATTGGTCGAACGCGCTCTTGCTCCGCTCGAAGACACGAAGACAAGTATCACACGAGTTGTGATCGACGGGATTCGGAATACGGGAGAGATTGATTACCTAAGCGACCGCTTCGGAGACAAGTTCTTCTTGCTCGCGATATACGCGCCCGACCAAGAGCGATGGGATCGCGTTCGAAACGATTATGTCCGGCGCGGTTTAGACGAACAGGATTTTCGGGCCGACGATAAGCGGGATCAAGACGAAGAGACTCCCCACGGCCAGCAGGTAGTGCTCTGCGTAGATAGGGCGGACGTGTTCATTTCGAACAGTCAACACCTCGCTTCTCTGCAGCTCCAAAGAGCGTTGAGGGAAAAAATCGCCGGATACGTCGCCTTATTGTCCGGAGCTGAGCCTCGTTATCCAACGCCTGACGAAGTTCTGATGAACATGGCCTTCTCGGCATCACATGCGACCAAATGCCTCAAGCGTCGGGTGGGAGCTGTCATCGTCGATGAGAACGGCGAGGCAATCAGCGTCGGCTTCAACGAGAATCCCGATAAGATTCAGCCCTGCGTTTTTGAGTTTAAGGAGTGTTTCAGAGACCGCGTTCGGAACGACCATTTCCGGGAGAAGCTTGCTGGGAAAACGGTGTGCCCCGAGTGCGGTGAGTCTATCGGAACGATCGTCGGCCCACCGTGGCGGTGTGCGAAATGCAAGGCGAACCTAGAGGAGTATTTCTTCCCCGACCGTGCTATGAAGTGGTGCACCGCGTTACACGCGGAAGAACGGGCGATCATTAATGCGAGAGGTCGGAACCTCAAAGACGCCGCACTTTACACCACGGCATTTCCGTGTTTTCTATGCGCCGAGAAGATTATTCAGGCGGGAATCCGCTCAATAATTTTCGCGGAACCATATCCTGACATTCTGAGCGCGGAGCTATTGGAGCGAGCTTCCTCTCCGATAGAGGTTCAGCGATTCGAAGGCGTCAGATCCGGGAGCTTCGACCGGATCTTCGGGCCGATTCAGAAGATCATGGAGGACAAGATCGATGAGGAACGCCGGGAGACGTTCGGCGTCACTTCTTAGTAGACGAACTAGCAGCGACCTGGCTCGTTCCGGCCTTCTGCGACTTCTTCAAGACGCTAGTCGATGACCGGGAGAGGTAGCCGGACGTACCGGTCTTGCCGATTACTTCGCTGGGGCGACCTCGATCTTTCATGACCGTCCTCCTCTCGGTTACCCGTAGTGGGGTACGAGCTTACACCGCTTAGAAAAGGGAACATACGTTCACCACCGGACGGCGCTCCTCCCCCACTTCTGGGGCTCTCGCGCGGTTGATTTAGTCGAATGGGCAGGACGAGGAGGGCTTGGTGGGTTCTGTGGGAGAGCTACGGGCTCGCGTGCGAGTATCGAGCGATGCCGGCGAGCAACCCGCAACCGCTCCCACCTTCGCGTGAGGAATGGCTCTCGCTCCGCGAGGCAGCCGAGCTGTTCGACCCGCCCAGCTCGAAGAAGGCCCTGGAGGGCTTGATCGACAGAGGGAAGCTCCGCTACGCCAAGGAGGGCACAGGCAGTGGCCGGGCGTCCAGGCGGATCACGACGCGCGCGTGGCTGGAGGAGTACGTGGCTCAAGCCGGCGGCCGCGCTCGCTTGAAGCCGTCCGACGTCTTCGTGGTGCCGCGGCGGCCTCACGCGCCCCCGCCTTCGGGCCAGGGCGGGGACTTCTGGCGCCGGATGGCGGAAGAACAGGCGATCGAGATCCTGCGGCTCCGGGCGCGCATAGACGAGCTTGAGGCACGGCTCAGGTAGCGCCGCGGCAACACTCGCTGCTTGACAGCATGAGCGAGCCGTGGGTAAGCGCTGGTTCTCCGCTGCCGTCGTATCTGAGATCGCCGTCGATGGTGTCGTCGGCGACGACCGCTCGGTTGATCTGATCCTCGTCCGAGCAAACGACGCGGATGCTGCGCGCGACGAGGCGCTCAAGTACGGGCGAAAACAGGACGTTGACTATCCGAACGCTGTGGGAGACACAGTTACGTGGACGTGCGTGGACGTGCTGCTTGTCTATGAGTTGGTCGACGCAGAGCCGACCGAAGGCGCCGAGGTGTATTCGTGTTTCGTCAGCGCCGAGTTGCTTGAAGACATCCGCGCCCAGCTCGCGCCGAAGAACGTTCCTGACCAGGAAAACTGAAGGGCGCCTCGTCGGGCGCCCTTCGGCATTCGTGTTCTCGGTTGGGTGGCTCAGGCCGACTTGCCTTGAAAGTCCCAGCCCTCCGGCTGCCGCTCGCCCTGGTGCCGATCCGGGCTCGGCTGACCCTTCCAGTCCCCGTCCTTGGAGCCCTGGTTCATCCCGAGCTTGCCGCCCGGCTTCGTGTGGAACTTGCCGCCCGAGCCTCGCTTGGCCTGCGGGCTCTGCGAGCCGATCCTGCTCTTTGCCATGGTCTTCTCCTTACTTTGGTGCGACCGCGATGAGTTCGAGATCGGTGCCGTTGACGTGGACGGCGAGCTGGAGCAGACGCTCCTCTCCGCTCACGGTCTGGACGAAGAGCTTTCCGTCCTGAGTGATGCGGTTGATCAGCCACGCGTCCGCCGAGCTGTCGGCGTCCGTCTTCGGCTGCGTTGGGATGGCGGTCTTCGCCATGGTGGTGCTCCTTTCTGCGGGGGTACGGCCTATGCGGCGCGATTTCGCTTCGTCGCCTAGTCTGCGGCCGTTGGACTGGACGACCGTCGTCGTGACACTTGGCGGTGCATCGATCGGGGCACTGGCCGCAATCGGCGGCGCCGTGATTCAAGCCCGGTACGAACGCAAGAGTCGCGAGGCCAGCGAGCGGCGGGAGCTAGGTAGGACGGCCGCTGCCGCGGTTGCACCCGTTCGTGCCCTACTCAGCCAGGTAGAGCCTCGCACGACGCTCGCTCCTCTGATTTATCCGGAGACAAGCGAGGACAGCCAGGCCTGGGCAGGTAAGAGGCTGAACGCAGCCCTCGAGGAATGGGAGGAGCGCCGTCAAGCGCTCACGCTCTACGGAGCCGCTCATCCCTCGAACGAAGTAGGGGAAACCGCCGTCCAGGTCATCGACGCCGTGGAAAGTGCGATGAACGCCTACGTGCTGGCGGGAACGGTTGCACGAGTTGACAGTCCTGAAATCGCCCGCTCGTCAGTCGAGGCTGCTTACAACGAGGCAGTGAAGCGCGCAGACGAACTGCTTGCGCTCATTCGGCGGGAGCCGTAGGAGCCGGGAAGCTCGCTCCGCGCCACCGGAGTCGTTCACGCCAGCTCCCCGGTGTCCAGCTCAAAGGCGGGCACCGTGGATGTCATCGCCACGGCTGCCTGACGGATGGCTTCGTAGGAGACGGCCCGCTCGACAGGCAGGCCTAGCTCCAATCGCTCCAGGCGTTCAGCGAAGGATGAGCGCTGCCACGCAAGCAGAGATCGCCGCTCGTCGTAGTCAGCCTCCAGAGGGCCTGCGCGCACATATCTGGGTGAGCCGGCGCGATGACGTCATGCAGGCGGTTCAGGTTCGTGATCGCACTGCCGACGAGCAAGGCTAGTCGGTGACGGAGCTGCTCCTTCCGACTCAGGGAGCGCGGGCTCACGTTGTGCCCCAGCTGACACGACGGATGGCTTCCATGGGATGTACCTCCTCGGGTTCGGATCGGTGAGGTCGGGGTAGAACGCACTTGGACGAGTGGGCGCGGGGGAGGTTGCTGCGCCGAGGGACGTCGGGCTGGGTCTGGCCGAATGCCTTGCGCTGCTTATCGTGCTCGTGATCGAGGGGTGTCGCGCGGCCGGCGAGCCGCTTAGCGAGGTTCAGGAAGCCGAACTCCGCGAGGTCGGGCTCGCGCTCCCCCTTCAGTCGGCCTCGGCCTGAGACTGGTCGGCACCAGGAAGTCGGACGCCAAAGGGCTGCTCCCCCGCGGCGCCGCTACTGAGTGTCGCGGCCCTCTGGGAGCTTGGCGGCAAGGACAGCAACTTCGTTGGCGACTTCAGCTGGCCGCAACGACTTTGCCTGGATCGCGATTGAGCGCCGAAGCGCCGCTGGCGCGCTGCGTGCCGCTTCGTCGCTTAGGTAGACGAGCAGCAACGGTGTGTGTCGCCCGAGGGCGGCACCGAGCTCGAAGAGCACCCACGGGGACATCAGGGTTCGTTCGGAGACCAGAGCCACGTAGAGAGTCGCAGAGCCGAGCGCCTTTTGGAGCTGCTCGTCGATCGAACCACCCGCCTGAAAGCTCGCCGGCAGGGTGGCGTCGATTCCCATGTCGTGCAGTGCGAGGGATAGTTCTTCCGCATAGCGTTGATCTTCCTCGGTGTGTGAGATGAACACGTGAGGACTAGTCACGTCGCTGCCCGTCCCTGGAGTTCATCGAGATACGTCGCGAGGTCGTTGAGGTCTCGAAGGTGGATGCTTTTGAGGAGCGCGGGAGTTCGTTCTCTGGTCGACACGTCGGCCGCAGTGATTCGGTAGAGGATCCCCACGATACGTTTCCGCTGCACCCACGCCGCTCCAACCTCCATCCACACGTAAGGTCGCTCAAGAGCCTCTGGCGTGAGTAGCACAAGCAGTTCGTCGCTTGAGTCCAAGGCCTCGCGGATCTTCTCTTCGCTGATGTCCCCGGATTCCAGATCCAACACGTCAATGAAGGTCTCCACCCCGAGGGCTTCGATCTCCTTGCAAATCTGGCTCGCGACCCAGGTGTCGCCGGAAAAGTGCGAGACAAACACCTTCACGCGATCAGATCGTAAGCGGTCGCGCCCGCGCGCGCATGTAGGGGCAAGTGCGACTACGGGACTCCAGGGGAGAGGCTCATCGCTTTGTAGCTACAAAACCGCCGGCTCAGATTTGTAGCTACACGTCCGCCGTCGGCCCCAAGATTTGTAGCTACAACCATCGGCGGGGCTCTCTCTCGCGCGGTCGAGCCTCTCGTAGGAGTCACACACGGCTGGAGTCCCACGAATCAGGGGGGTGGGAGGGTGCCGGCCCCACCCCCGCCGCCGGCGGCCGTCATGGGATCGCGGATGGACACTCGGGCTCGCGCCGCCGTGGATCTCTGCGAGCTGCGTCGAGCTGAGCTGCGCAGCGGGATCGAAGAGGGGCCACCCCCCACTGACGACACGCTGACGACGTGGCTCGCAAACCCGCATGGCTGCGTGGGTTGCGCTGCGATCTCCTGCTAGGTGAGCAGGGGACGAGGGCGCGCCGGCCGGAAGGGTGAGAGCCGGCCCTGCTCCTCGTTGCCCCCTTGCCGGCTACGAGCCAGGAGCCGGCCTGCCCGATGCCAACGGCATCGAGGGCTGGGAAACGCGCGCTGTCGCGCTCGCGCGCGCCGCAGCCCGTAGCCGGATGGGCTACGCGCATGGCACATAGCACGTTTGAGCTACTGGTAGCGGGGTTGAGCGGGCGGTCAGGCGCCTGGTTCCCGCGCTGGTTCCCCGGTGCTGGCGCGCTGAATGCCCGCTCGGCGCTCGCTTCTGCAGTAGACCCGCCCGAGGGACGTGCGTCGCGCCCCAGCGGCCTTGCGGCCTGGGCGCTCCTCCTCGGGATCTACTTCTCGGCGCGGGTTGGGGCTCGACGCGACCGGACTGTCTCTCTTCTCTCTCGTTGGTTGCTGCGGTGGCGCTCTTCGGCGCGAGCGCGGGCTGTTCCGCTCGGCGCGTCGCGGCGTAACCTCCGCTCATGCAGCACGATCGGATTGGGGCGATGAAGGCGCAGGACGAAGCCCGGCGTCATACGCGTCAGCATGCCATCAAGAAGGAGATGGCGGAGATCAAGCGCGAGCGCGGCCTCGTTTCCGAGCGCACGCTCGGAGAAACGCGCGACTGGCGAACGGATCGCACCCGTTCTCGTGGCCGCAAGTAGAAGTCGCGCCCGTTTCGCCACCAACGCCAATTCCTCCTGAGGCCGCTCCGCTCGCGGCGCAGGCCGAGAACTAGAGTTCGCATGAATGCGATGGCTTCGGCGTGGGCGTCAGCGTCTCCCGGACGCGTCCCTCTGCGACGAGTGCGGACGCGGGTTCGCTCCTGACGAAAAGGCCTATCCGGTGACGCTAGAGCGCATCAAGGGCGTGTTTTGGTTACATCGCGAGTGTTCACGGAGCGCGTGGGGCTACGACCCTGAGACCCACGAGTCTGTTGCAGACGGTTTCGCCAGTCGCGCCAAGCCCTAGTAGCCTCCAGGCGGGCCCAGGGGGCCGTCGCCCGCAGCCGGGAAGTGCTCCTCGCCCTCGTACCCTTTGCGCTCGGCTCGCCACGATGCCAGCAAGCCGAGCGGGACGAACCCCACCGGGGCGATCCAGTAGACCCAGAAGCCGCCCCATACCCAGGCGGACGCGATGGATCCGACGAAGAGGAGCGAGGCGCCTACCCAGGCCAGCCGTTCGAGCCAGACCCTCACAAGCCCGGTATACCCGTTCGGAGGCAACAGGTATCGCCGGGCGAAGCGAACTGCTTTGCACGCTGTGCATGCGGGTGTGAAAACCCTCGCATCCGGGTATACCCAATATGCATCCAGAGTGGGCTTACGCCCCGCCAACCTGCGTCGTCGCAAGGTGGCCAAAGCGATGCGGCCCTCGTGCTCTCGGGGGCAACGACGACAAGGGGAGGAGCATCGTGGCTCACTTCAGGGGAACGCTTCGGGGCAGCCGGGGTGAGGCGTCGAGGCTCGGTTCGCGCGTGAGCGGGCTCACCGTCACGGCGAACGGTGGGACGTCTGGCGTGAAGGTCGACGCGAGCGTCGATCACGAGGGCAACGACAGGTTTCAGGTCATCCTCACCGACGGCTCGCACGGCCCGGATCGCGGCGTCATCGCCGAGGTTGTCGATGGCCGACTCATGCTCGACCCGTGGGGCGACTTCGACGCCCGCGAGGCGGCGTCGGCTGTGAGCGCGTGATGGACGGCCAGCTCGAACTGGAGCTGTTCGGCGGCGAGTCGAAGGCCCTGCGCGATCACGTCTCGCAAGGGCTCTACTCCGAGTTTGCCGGCGACGTGCTCGAACTCCAGAAGGCGGTCGTGCTCTGTGCTAACGCCAGCCAGGTCTCGACCGTCAACCCGCGTTCGGCGATTCCAGGACGGTCCGGCGGGCGTCAGTCATCGGTCAGGAGCGCGAGGGCGAAAGAAACGAGCAAACGACCCGCGCTTGCTTCGAAGTCTTTCCATTTCACGAACGACGTCCTCAGGTGACGGTTCCCAGGCATCCGTCAGGGGCGGTCCATACCGATGGCGTAGCGCGTACGAGTACTCCTCTTCGAGACGCTGTTCGTGTTCCGCTTCCAGGTGGCGTCGCGCAGCGCGCCGTAGGAGCACGTCATCCATCCAGAGCCAGAAATCGTCGCGCAGATCACGAACCCAGCGAGGCGTCCACACGGCCACCTTCTTCCCGCCGCAGCGCGATTTCAGCCGCCGCCCAGGTTCGGTGGTCATTGTCATTCGTCCGGGATGTCCGGTGCGCCACCGCCTGTGCCGTGTAACGCTGTGCGCTCGTGATTCGGTTTCTGCTCGTCGTGGCGGCTGTGCTGGTCGGCACGTGCCTGGCGGCCGAGGCCGCGCAAGCACCTGGTTGGCGGTCTCTCGCGCCGCTGCCGATGCCGCGCCTTGGCATCGCGGGCACTGCCTGGCGCGGCGAGATCGTCGTGGTGGGCGGACAGCTGCCCCACGAAAGCACCCGAGTGGACGCCTACTCGCCTAAGACCCGCCGCTGGCGTCGTCTTCCCGATCTCCCGCGTCCGGTCAAGGACGCCATCGTGACCGCGGGCGGAGGACGGCTGTACGTCATCGGCGGGTGGACATCGCAGATGGTCGGCGAGGGACCCTCGGGCTTCATCTACGTCCTGCGTGAGCGGCGCTGGCGCTACCTCGCTGGCGTGGTGGGGGGGCGGGCTTCAGGGGGCGCCGTCGTGCTCGGCAAGCATCTCTACGTCGTTGCCGGCGAAGGAACCAGCCACACCGCCAGCCCGCTCGTTCCCTACATGTACGCGGTGCATGTCGATACGGGCAAGATCACGGAGTTGATCGGCCCGCGGCCGCGGCACCACCTGGCCGTCACAACGAGCCGCGGCCGTATCTACGCCATCAGTGGAGCGTTTGGTTACCCGCCCGCTCCCCTCCAGCCCGCTCCCCTCACCGACCTCGTCGAGGTCTACGACCCGGGGACCGCGGGCCCAGGCTACGACCGCTGGCGCACCCTGCCCCCCTTGCCGGGCGGCGCTCGCTGGTCGCCAGCAGCGACGGCGGTGGACGGAACGATCTTCGTTGCTGGCGGTGGCGACCAAGCCGGCGTGCCGCTCGCGTCCGTCTACGGCTTCAACGTAACGACACAGCGCTGGCGACGGTGGCCCGATCTGCGTGTGCCGCGCCACGGCCTCGTTCTCGCCGCCGTGGACGGCCGGCTCTACGCCGTCGGCGGCGCTAACCGCACGACGTACCCGTACGTGACCGGCGCGAACGAGGTACTGCGCGTGCCTAGCCGCTAGGAGGCATGGATAACGCCTCATTTCGACGTCGCGCGGCTTCGTCGTCTTCGAGTTCTTCCGAAAGTAAGTGGTTCGGCATCACGGTGAAAGCCGTCTCCTTCGATGAAGGTGGGAGCGAGACTCGCGCTGTGGACGTCCCGCCACGGCTACGGCGACAAGCGGGAGGCGACGCTCGCACAGGTTCCTCTCAGAAGTAGCGGAACTGCCCGCGGAAGAAGCGGCGGATCTAGCCGCAGACGTCCTTGGGCCATGGACAGACGAATGGACGCACCGTGGAGGAGCATCCGAGGCCCGAAGGATCGACCGTTGTGCGCGCCTCATCTTCCTCGTGGTGATACCAATCGTCGTCGCCCTGTCGGTGATCGGCGTCGTCGCAATCGCCATCTTCCTGACCTGATACGCATCCTCGCCTTCCTCAGCGGCCGTAACGGTGCCCAAGTTCCGCGGCCGGGCGCGGGGAACCTGGGCGCGGGTGACTTACGGTGCCGCTGACCGATCGAGCTGCTTGCGCTTCGCCCGGCACCGCCCATGCTTCTACGAAGCCGTTTGCGTCGCCTCAGCGCAACGCGAGCCACTCGTGGGCGCTGGCGTCCAGGGCGGGTCGGCGATGACCACAGTCGACCTCTCCACGCGCGGGGCTTAGGCACGACCCTCTGAATTCCGATCTCTGGCGGGACTCCTGGCCGGGTGCAGCGCCCTCCTCCGTAATCCTTCATCGAGCGGTCCAGCCGCGCGCATCGACGTTCCAGAGGTCGACGACCACGCCCTCCTCCACGACGAGCATCCGCTCGTGGAGGTTGACGCAGGCGCACGCATGGTTCGGCACGACCGCGAGTCGCTCGCCGAGCGGAATCGCGCTCGGCTCCTCGGAGGTGACGATTGCGTGCTCCTCGTAGAGGCGCTCGACCAGGAGTTCTGGATGGCCGCGCACGAATCCGAAGCCAGGGCTGAATGGACTCAGCTTCTCGGCGGCGAGGGCCTTCGAGCCGCTGTCGAGGATGAGCCGGTGCGCGCTCGGGCGGGCGACGACCGTCGCTAGCACGCTGAGGGCGCAGCGCTCTTGCGCAACCAGGCCGAGCGTCACCTGGGTCGCGTCGTAGAAGACGTAGTTACCCGGTCGGATCTCGGTCACCGACCCTTCGCGCTCGAGCATGTGCGAGGTCGGTGTCGTTCCGACCGAGAGCGCCGGCGCCTCCACGCCTTCGTCCGCGAGGGCGGCGGCGGTGACGTGAACGGCTCGTCCCTCCTGTTCAGCGATCGCCCCGATCTCCTCGGGCCCGGCCGCTGCGTAGGCGTGCCCGGCGAACGACATCAAGCCCGCGAAGCGAGCGCTCCGAGTCCGTTCGGCCAGCGGGGCGATGAGCCGCGCTGCGCCCACTCCCGGCTCGATCCCGATTCTCCCGGTCCCGCATTCGATCTCCCACAGGTAGCCGACCTGCGCTCTCGCCTTGCGGCAGGCGTCGTCGAGTGCCTCGACGGTGTCGGGGTTGTCGAGCACGACGCGCAGCCGCACCCGCTTAGCAAGCTCGACGACCCGGGGCAGCCGCAGCCCGACCGGCGGATAGGCGATGAGGATGTCCTCGATGCCGCCGTCAGCGAAGGTTTCTGCCTCGCGGAGTGTCGCGGCCGTCAGCCCCTCGATACCGTGCTCGCGCTGGACGGAGGCCACTGCGAGCGACTTGTGCGTCTTGGAGTGCGGCCACAGGCCTACGCCGGCCTCGCGTGCCCTCGCAGCCATCCTGCGCACGTTGTCGACAAGGGTGGGGCCGTCGACGACGAGGGCGGGTGTGTCGACCTCCTCGAGCTGAGGGAGTGCGGTCACGCCGTACCGTCCCGGAAGGGGAGGACGTGGCAGGCCGCATAGTGATCCGGCCCCACAGGCCGGAGGACCGGGTCCTCGGTCTCCGACCGCTCCACTGCGTAGGCGCAGCGGGTTCGGAAGCGGCAGCCGGAGGGGATCTGGAACGGGGAGGGGATGTCGCCCCGCACGGCGGCCCGCGTGTGGCGCCGGCTCGGATCCGGGTGCGGAGCCGCTTCGAGCAGGGCCTTGGTGTATGGGTGCTGGGGCGAGTCGAACACCCGGTCCGTCGGCCCCGTCTCGACGATGCGCCCGAGATACATGATCGCTACGCGGTTGGAGATGTGGCGCACCACCGAGAGCTGGTGCGCGATGAAGACCATCGTCAGGTCGAGTTCCTCGAGGAGCTTCGACAGGAGATTGAGGATCTGTGCCTGCACCGAGACGTCGAGCGCCGAGACGGGCTCGTCGGCGATGAGGACGCTTGGGCGGGCGGCGAGCGCGCGGGCGATGGCGACCCGCTGCCGCTGCCCGCCCGAAAGCTGGCGCGGGTAACGCTCGGCGACGCTCGCTGGAAGGCCGACCAGGTCGAGCATCTCGCCAACGTGCCGGGCCGCCGCAGCCCGCTCGATCACGCCGTGGACGAGCGCAGGCTCGGCGATCGCGGTCCCTACCTTCATGCGCGGGTTGAGCGAGGAATAGGGGTCCTGGAAGACCATCTGCATCCGCCGCCGTACGCTCTGGAGCTCCGAGCGGGAGAGTCCCGACACGTCGACGCCGTCGAAGGTGATCGACCCCTCGTCAGGGTCGATCAGTCGGAGCACGCTCCGGGCAACCGTCGTCTTGCCCGAGCCCGATTCGCCGACGAGGCCGAGCGTCTCGCCTTTCTTCAAGGAGAACGACACGCCGTCGACGGCCACCGCTTGCTGCGCGGGCCGGAAACTGATTCGCTCGAGCACGGACCGGCGAGCGCGGAACCGCTTGACGAGGTCCTTGACCTCCAGCAGTGGAGCGCCGCCATTGGCGCTCATAAGCCGACCTCCGCGTGGAAGGGACACGCGGTCAGATGCCCGCGTTTGACTTCCTCGAGCAGCATCGAGACTTCGCGACGGGAGGAGTCTTCCGCTTCCGCGAAGTCGCAGCGAGGAGCAAAGGGGCAGCCGGGAGGCAACGTCGCGAGGTCCGGCGGCTGGCCGCGGATGGGGATGAGCCGCCCGTCGGCGCGCTCTGCGGCGAGCTCTGGCAGCGCCTTCAGGAGTGCGACGGTGTACGGATGCCGCGGTCGCGCGAAGAGCGCCGGCGTGCTCGCCTGCTCGACGACGTAGCCCGCATACATCACGGTCACGCGGTCGCAGGCCTGAGCGATCACGCCGAGGTCGTGCGAGACGAGCAGGATCGCCATCCCGTTCTCGCGCTGGAGCTCGAGGAGCAGCGAGAGGATCTGGTCCTGGATCGTGACGTCGAGCGCCGTCGTGGCCTCGTCAGCGAGCAGGATCTTCGGCCGGCACGAGATCGCGATCGCGATCATCACGCGCTGACGCATTCCGCCCGACAGCTCGTGTGGATAGGAGTCGAGCCGCCGCCGCGCCGAGGGGATGCCGACGCGGTCGAGCAGGCGCACAGCCTCCTCGCGCGCCTGCCGGCGGCTCATCTTGCGGTGGATCCGAAGCGGCTCGCCAATCTGGTCTCCCACCGGGTAGACCGGGTTCAGGCTTGCTAGCGGGTCCTGGAAGATCATCGAGATCTGCTGGCCCCGCAGCGAGCGAAGCTCGCGCGTCGAAAGCTGTAGGAGGTCCCGGCCCTCGAAGACGACCGAGCCGCCGATGATCTCGCCCGGCTCGGGGATGAGACGGAGGAGCGACCGGCACGTGACGCTCTTGCCGGAGCCGGACTCGCCGACGAGCCCCATCGTCTCGCCCGCGCGGAGGTCGAACGAGACGTGGTTCGCGGCGACGATGACCCCGCGAATGGCCGGGAAGACCGTGACGAGGTCGCGCACCGTGAGGATGGGATCCGTCGTCCCGGCGTCCGAGGGTGCTGCGACGAGATGGCCCTCGCGGGCGCTCAGCTGTAGATCCCCTTCTGCCCGACCTGGAGCGCGAGCAGTAGCTCGGCGAAGATCACCTTCATCGCCTTCGGCATGTCGTCGGTCGTGAACTCGGTCGAGTACGGGGTCGGCTTGCTCACCTCCGGCATGTACTCGCACGTCGCCGCGATCGTGGTCGAGTTGAACTCGAAGCCGAAGGCGATCGGCATCTCCATCCTGTAGGGCTCTCGCGACCCGATGTTGCGCAGCGCCGCCGCCACGCCCTCCCGGATTCCTTTCTGCGCCACCTCGGGATGGAGGCAGTTGGCGGTGAACATGTCGATGCCGTCTTTGACGGCGAACGTCGGCATGTCGTCTCCGAGGACGTTCTTGGCCTCGCGGCAGACCGTATCGTCCCCGGCCACGAATGCGACCGGGACGCCGAAATGGCCGCAAAGGAGCGCATTCAGCCTCGTCTCGCCCGTCGGCTCGCCGTTGATGAGCATGTTCTGGACTTCCTTGCCGAGCAGCGTGTGCGCGAGCACGCCCTGCTCCGTCCCGGCGCACGAGTGGTAGCCGATGAAGACCGCGGCATCGACGCTCTCGTCGACGCCCTGCATCATGCACATCGGCTTGTGGAAGCCCTTGATCACCCGCGCTCGAGGGTCCATCTCCTCGATGAGCAGATTGCGCATGATCCAGTGGGAGTCGTTCACGACTACCTCGGTTGCTCCGGCGTCGAAGGCTCCGAGAACTGCCGCGTTCGCGTCGCCGGTCATGAAGACCCTCCCGCGCTGGTAGTCGGAGCCGTGCGGGAGGACGTCCTCCGGATCGGTCAACGCGGTGGCGCCTTCCATGTCGACCGAGATGAAGACCTTCATGCGCGCTCTCCTTTCACTGTCTCAGAGGGTGAGCCGGAATCGACCGTGAGCCGGAAGCGTTCGCCGAGACGGTCGGCGAGGCCGTCGCCCACGAGACTGAGGGCGATCCCGACGACGACGATGACGATGCCGGGGAGGGTTGTGATCCACCACGCGTTCAACAGGAAGTTCTGTCCCTCGGCGACCATCGCGCCCCACTCGGGCGTCGGCGGCCGTACGCCGAGGCCGAGGAACGAGAGCGACGCGACGAGGAGGATGTTGAGCACGAAGTCCGCCATCGAGAAGACGAGGTTCGGGCGGAGCAGGTTCGGAAGGGCGTGCCGGAAGATGATCCGCCGGCGCGAGAAACCGAGCGCCTCGGCGGCGAGCATGAACTGCTGCTCCCGCAGAACGAGCATCTCTGCACGAGTCAGCCGCGCGTACATTGCCCACGCGACGGCGAGGACGGCGATGTAGATCCCCTTCACGCCCGGCCCGACGACCGCGAGGATCGCGATCACGAGCACAAGGAACGGAAATGCGATGACGACGTCGACGAGCCGCATGATCACCGAGTCGACCCAGCCGCCGAAGTACCCGGCCACTGCGCCGAGTATGACGCCGTAGACGAGCGGCACATAGGTGGTGATGAAGCCGATCTGAAGGTCGACTCGCGCCGCGTAGACGACCCTGGAGAAGATGTCCCGGCCGAGGTTGTCGGTTCCCATGATGTGGTCGCCCGAAGGCGGCTGGAAAGCGCCGGCGAGGTCTTGCGTGTTGGGCGAATAAGGCGCGATGAGCGGCGCGAAGATCGCGACGAGGCCGACGAGCCCGAGGATCGCGACGCCGACGTAGAGAGAGGCGTTCGCCCAGCGCTGCTCGGTGACGGCCCGGCGGCGGAGCCGTGTGGCCGATCCGAGGATGACCTCCTGCCGGGTGGCCATCAGTTGTACCGCACCCGCGGGTCGACGGCCGCGTAGGCGAGGTCAGAGAGGAGGTTGATTGTGATCACCAGGAGCCCGAACACGAGCGTCAGCGCCTGGATGGTGGGGAAGTCACGCGTGTAGATGGACTCGACGAGCAAATGCCCGAGCCCGGGAATGTCGAAGACCTTCTCGATCACGACCGCGCTCGAGATCAGCCAGCCGAGGTTCACGGCGAGCACCGTGATCGTCGAGATGAGCGAGTTGCGCAGCGCGTGCTTGAGGACGACTCTCGACTCCGAGAGCCCTCGCGCCCTGGCGGCCTCGATGTACTCCGCCGACAAGACCTCGACGAGGCTCGAGCGCAGCGAGCGAACGAGCATCGCCGCTAGGAAGAGCCCGATCGTGAGCGCGGGGAGCGTCAAATGGTGTGCGTTGTCCAGGAAGCCCTCTCCGTAGCCGGCGACCGGGAAAATGCCCAGGTTCAGCGAGAGGTTGCGGATAAGGATGAGCCCGAGCCAGAACGCCGGCATGGCAAAAGCGACGAGCGTCAGCAAACGAATGACGTGGTCGGTGATGCGGTTCCGCCGCAGCGCCGAGGCGATGCCGAGCGGAAGCGCAAGGGCAAGGGCGATCAGGGTCGCGTAGACGAGGAGGAAGACGCTTGGGCCGATACGCTCCGCGACGACCGCAGACACTGGGCGCCGCAGGATGATGGATTCGCCGAGATCCCCTTGTGGGATCCCGGTCACGAAGTCGACGTACTGCTCAGGCAGAGGACGATCGATGCCGAGCTGGTGCTCGACCTCGTCGACGAGCTCCTGCGGGGCCTTGCCCCCCAGCATGATCCGGATCGGATCGCCCGGCACGGAGTGGATCAGCACGAAGGAAGCGAGCGTGATCCCGATGATGACGGGGAGGGTGTGGATCAGCCGAAGCCCGAGGAAGCGGAGCATGTCGCGCTACTTGTTGAGCCAGACGTCCTCCAGCCGCCACCACGCCGTCTTCACGGTCTTGAAGTCCCGCACGTGACTGCGCAACGCCGCGCGCGCGGGCGTGAAGAAGAGCGCGACGAGGACGGCGTCGTCCATGACGAGTTGTTGCAGCTCGCCGAACAGCTCCTCTCTCGCCGCGTCGTCCGAGCGGCCGGCCTCCTGGACGATCTCCGTCGCCCGGGCACTCTTGTAGTTGGTGAAGAACGACTTCGTCCCGCTCGCCGCGCTGAAGTCGAACTGGATCGCCGCCAGCTCGTCCGGCCCGGGGACGTCGCTCGTGATGTACCAGTTGGCTCCGGCCGTGTAGTTGAAGCTCGAGAAGTTCGTGTACGCGGTCCCGATGTCGAGGTTGGTGATCTGGACGTTGACGCCAATCCCCTGGTACGACTCTTTCAAGATCTGGGCGATCTGCTGGATGATCACGTCGCCCGTCGGGATCACGATTGGAAGCGTGAATCCGTCCGCCGCCTTCGACTCTGCGATCAGGGACTTCGCCCGCTCGGGGTCGTACTCGTAGGCGGCGACGTCGTCCCGCCAGTACTTCATCTTCGGCATCATGTGGTTTGCGATCTCGACCTTGTCGAAGAAGATGCTCTTGAGCATCGCCTCCTTGTCGGTCGCGTAGTTCAGCGCTCGCCGGACTTTGACGTCGTCGAGCGGCGCCTCCGCATGGTTGAGCCACATCCCGTCAAAGCGGAAGAGCTCCTCGATCTGTACGTCGATCTCGTCCCGGGCGTTCAGCTGATCGATCTGTGCGTACGGGATCCCGACCGCGGCATCGACTTCCCCGCCCTGGACCCTCAGGATGCGGGTGTTGTCGTCGGTGACGTACGGGATGAAGACCTCGTCGACGTGCGGCCGGTCCGGTTTCCAGTACTTGTCGTGCTTGACGAGGTGAACGTGCCGGCCCTTGGCGAAGCTCTTGAGCTTGAACGGGCCGGTGCCGATCGGGTTTTGCGCGAACGCCTTGGCATCGGCCTCGACGGCAGCCTGGGGCACTATCGAGGCGGGGAAGACGTTGAGGTTGTCGAGTAGCGGAGTGAAGGGCTCCTTGAGCGTGACCTGGACGTTCGTGTCGCCTACGGCCCTCACGCCCTGGACGGCCCCGAAGAGGAACGAGTAGCCGGAGCCCTTCGGGTCAAACACGCGCTCGAGCGAGAAGACGACGTCCTCGATCGTCATCGGGCTGCCGTCATGGAACGTCACGCCCTGCTTGATGACGAAGGTGTAAACCGTGCCGTCAGGTGAGATCTCCCAGCTCTCGGCGATGGAGGGAGCGATGCCGCTCGAATCCTCGTTCACCGTCGTGAGCTGGTCGAACATCTGGTAGATGACCCAGATCGACCCGTTGTCCGAGGGCACGATCGGGTCGAGCGAGAGCGGCTCCTCGTTCCGAGCCATGCTGAAGCGGCCGCCCTTCTTGACGTCCCCGCTCGGCGTGGTACCGGTCCGCTGCCCCTCTTCGTCCTCGTCGCCGCCGCAGGCTGCGAGCCAGCCCGGGAGCGCAATGAACGCGCCTGCAGCACCGAGGCGAAGGATCGCCCGTTTCCGGGTGATCTCCTCTGCGAGGAACCGCTCGATGGCATCGCGCTCGAAAGAGTTGCTCATTACGTCTCCCTTCTGGGGTTTGCCCGACCAGTCACCAGGGCGGGGTTGCGGCGCCGAGGACGACCCCGACGCCCATCGAAGACGCGTTCCTGAACGCGTGTGGCGTCTCAGTCCGGAAACGGACGAGATCCCCCTGGGCGAGACGGTGCACGTCATCGCCGAGCAGAAGCTCGACCTCGCCCAGCAGCACGTAGGCGAACTCTTCGCCGGGATGAGCGATCTTGTCGTCCTCGTACGTTCCGTTGGGCTCGAACGAAAGAACGTAGGGCTGGATCGTGTGCCCCTGAGGCCGGCCGAGGAGCTGATAGAGAACGCCGCGACCGCGCTGCACGCCTGGGGTTGTCGCTGGGTTGCCGCGGATCACCTCGATGGTCTCCACCGCGCCCTCCGCGCCGCCCGGCTCCGCGAGTAGTTCGGTGAGGCGCAGTTCGAAGTGGTTCGCCACGCGCTGCAGCCGCCGCAGTGAGATTCCCCCGCGGTTGTTCTCGATGTCGGAGAGCGAGGAGGCGGAGATGCCGATTTCGCGCGCCTGTTCGCGCAGGCTACGTCCTGCCTGGATCCGCAACCGCCGGATCCTCTGACCGACGATCGGGGCGCCCTCAACGTCCGCAAGGACTGTTGTCATAGGCCGAACAAGTAGTACAGACGTTCGCGGAACGCGAACATAACAGGCCCATCGAGCGTGTCAAGGCGCAACGCGCTTGCGGACATCTGAGCGGGAGAGCGCCTCTCCGCTGTGGTGGGTTCGTGACCTCGAACGTCCTCCAGCGACCACCGCTCTAGTTACCAGCTGGAGTCGCCGGTTCGGCCCGGCACCGCTCGTGGCTTACCCAAGCCAAATGCCGCTCTTGCCGCACAAGAGTCGGCGTCCAATAGACGTCCACTCCCAGCCCGACGGTCTTGGCCGAGATGCCCGAGATGCCCGAGATCCCGAGATCCCGAGATCCCGAGGCGACCACCTGGTTGGACTCGCCGCGCACGAGCACAAGGAGAACTTCCAGTTCGCGCTCGGTCAGCCCGGCAGGCAGCCCGCGGGGTCGTTGCCGCCAGGCGCTGGCCGGCGTCGGCGAGCACCGCGTGGACAGTTACCGGGTCGAGCCGCCCTCTTCGGCGCCGCCTCGGGAGACGTGCTAGCCGTCGTACCGGCCGCCGAGCTCCGCCGCCTGGGGTTTACCTTTGTGCCCGGCTTCTTGAAGGATCGCCGGAACCTCGGGGTCGGAGACGAAGTTCTGCCAGCCCTCAACATCCCAGTCGAAGAGCACCCAGACCCGATCGTCCTCGTTGGGATCGCGAAAGACGGTCGAACCCTTGGACCCGTGCTGCTTTCGCTTCTCGGCGCCCTTTGTTGAGAAGATCTCCAGGAAGCGGTCGAAATCCTCGACCTGTGTCGTTGCCAGGATCTGCATCGTTTCCCTCCTCTTCGGGTGCTTGACTATGGGAGCGTACTCCGGGCGCGCGGAAGGGGCACAGCGAGCCGGTCGGACGCCTAGTTCTCCCCGTAGCCCAGCGGGCGTGCGACTAGCGAGACGCGTACTCATACGCGCCGATGTCCGGAGTGCGGCCACGCGAGCGCCCTGTGATATCGCGGCGCGGTGCATAGCGGCCGTTGGCACCGTCGATGAGGAGGGCCGAATTCGCCGTCGGGCGTCCTCGCAAGTCGAGGCCTGCGTCGCCACGGATGTCCGAGTCCGAACAGCGCCGGCCTTTCAGAATCAGATTCGAGACGGACGCCCGTGCCTGGCCGCACACGTGGCCCGGAACGCCGAGCACCGCGATGATGTTGTTGGCGAGCAAGGGGCGCCGGCGCCGCGGCACGCGGGCGTACGCCGAACTCATCCGGATCGAGCCTAGGTAGCCGTCTATCCGCGGGGCGCCGGTAAGGATGGTGTTGTTCAGCACCTGCACGTGGCGGGGAACGCGCGGCGTTCCCCACGCCCCGATGATCAATGCGACGCGCGCGTGGTAGCCGGGCAGGCGTCGATCGGTTCCGACGAAGACGTTGTTCACGATCCGCACGCGGTCGACCGCGTTCGTCAGATAAAGCTGCGCCGCCCCCTTCCGGTAAAGGCCGAAATGGTTGTTGCTGACGACGAGGCCGCGACCGGCGAACAGCTGAACGAGGTCCTGGTGTCCGCAGCGGTGGCGCCCCATCCCGCGGCATGGAAGGGCTCGCTCGAAGCGGTTCCGCCGCAATGTGAGGCCTCGGCCGAAGCGGCCGTTTACGAAGTCGCACCCGCGGCAGTCATGGAACCAGCTGTCCTCGATGGTGAGGAAGCTCACCAGACGGAGGAACACGCAGTTCACCATGAGGGGCGAGCGGTCACCGCAACGCGTGAAGACGCTCCGTCGGATGGTTACGTTCCTCGAGTTCGGGAGATGCACCGAGGCCGAGCGCCGGGTGCCGGCTGCGCTGACCAGGAGGTCGTGCAGTTCGATGTACGCGGAGCTTTCCGCTTCGATCCGCGCGTCCTGCGTGAAGGGCATGATCTTCAGCCGGCCGATCGTGACGCGCTGCGTGTGGTCGAGGAGGATCCGTTGGACGCGGGCGCCCCGCATACCCAGGATGTGCAACCTGCCGCCTGAACGCGGCGGCACCACGAGCTCCCCGCGATATGCGTGCGGCCGTAGCACAATCGTCCCGCCGGTCTGGCGCAGGGCCGCCACGGCCCTCGCGAACTGCGACTCGTTTCGCACGTAGATCGTCCGCGAATGGCCGCCGAGCGGCTCGGCCGGCACGATGCCGGACACGGCGACGCCGAGGAAGACACAGATCAGCAGCCGCTTCACAGCGTCCTCGACGAAGCTCGAGATGTCCTAGTGGGACAGATCCATCCGCAGTAATCCGGCGCCGGCGACGGCCTGCGATGGACCTTACAAGCAGGAGAGCTGTTTTCGAGCCGGCACTCGTAATCCGCGGCGAGCAAACGCCCTAGTCGACGCGACGTCCAGGCTGGCCAGGCCTCGAGAGCAGCGGCTGCAGCGCCTCCCAATTGCGCTCGTGGTCCCGGCCGAGCGTCAGGCGCCACACATGCGCCTTCCTGAGCGCCGCGACGCAGCAGGCGGAGCGGGTCAGGGCCGGCCTGCTCTGGCGCAAGACATCTCGCATTCCTCGCTGCAGTACGAACTCCATCCCCTGGGGGACGCCCACTCCGACGACGAGGTCGCGTAGGAGTGTTCCGAGTGCAGCTCGGCGCGGTAGGGATTCGAGCCTCGCGTCGTGGCCGAGCGAGCGGCGGCCGATCACGAGGTGTCGCAGAGGAACGGGTGTGCCCTGGATACGATCGGCGAACGGGTCGAGATCCACCGCAAGTTTGGGATGGAATTCCATGCGCTCGATCAGGCGAACCCTACTGCCGGCCGGGAGTGATGACGCGTCCGTTGGGTTAACCCCGATCCGCAGCGGAAAGGGGTGCAAGCGGCCCTGCCGGTCGAGGAGCGGTGTGTCGTCGGAGAGGAGCTTGACCCCATCCGCCTCCAGTGAGCGGAGTGTGAGCATGCTCTTTCCGCCTCCCGACGGGAGCATTACTGCCACCGCACCCTGGGCCCCGGCGAGCCCCAGTGCATGAAGGCGCGGCAGCCCGTTAGCGTCGAGGTGGCTGCCCACTGACGAGAGGAGAAAGTGGTAGACGGCCTCGTGGACGAAGTGGGCGTCCAGACCCTGCACGACGAGGTTGCCGCCTCTTCGATCGAAGACCGAGAGAACACGGCCGAAGTAATCGACGATTGTCCTCCCGTTCTCCTGGTAGACAACGCTCCGGGGAGTGACGAACGTCGCCACCAGTTCTCCGAACACGTCGAAGTCGGGCGAACGCTGCTCGATCAGGACCTCGAGCTCTGCACGCACCGGATGGTGTTGCTCGAACCATCCGAAGTCCAGCCGGAGGCTTTCGAGCACCTCCGTCCAGTCGCCGTTCAACGAGAACCGGAGGCCGTACATGTCGAGGTACACGCTCATTCCAGGCCTAGGATTCGGCGGATATGAACGGGACGCTCTCCTGCAGGTGAGTAGAAGCGATCATCCGGGAGTCGTCCGCACCCGCCTTTCACTCTAATGTGCACGCGCCGAGGATGACCGAGTCCGCCCCAAAGCTCGATCCTGAGGCGCTGGCGCTCTTCGCGCGCAAGGGCCTGGAGGCTGGTCCCGGGACCCCGCAGGTCGGCCCGGCGAACGGTGTCAAGGTGCGGCGCGTGATGCAGGTCACTCAGGACCTGGCCGGACGGCCTTTCGGAGAGTTGCGAGTTCTCGA